>NZ_JAKSYA010000118.1:0-27807 GCF_022829485.1 Methylobacterium sp. J-059 | reverse complement strand
GCGCACCGCGTTGCCGGCGGCGTCCTGCGGCAGCACCTGCCAGACCGCGTCCCAGGTGCCGACGTCCGACCACGGGAACGACACCGGCAGCACGCCGGCGCGCGTCGTGCGCTCCATCACCGCGTAGTCGATCGAGATCTTCGGAGCCTCGGCGAAGGCGGCGGCGTCGAGGCGGACGAAGTCGAGATCGGTGGTGGCCGCGTCCACGGCCGCCCGGGCGGCGCCGATCACCGCGGGCACGTGCGCCTCGAGCTCGGCGATCATGGTGTCGGCCCGGAACAGGAAGTATCCGGAATTCCAGAGCGCGCCTTCCGCGATCAGACGCTCGGCACCGGCCAGGTCCGGCTTCTCGACGAAGCGCTCGACGGCGTGCAGGCCCGGAAGCTCCTCCAGGCCCGCACCGGGCCGGATGTAGCCGTAATCGCGCGCCGGGCGCGTCGGCTCGATGCCGAGCGTCATGATCATGCCCCGTCGCGCGCCTTCGGCGGCTTCGGCCACGGCCTGCCGGAAACCCTCGGTGTCGCCGATGACGTGGTCGGCGGCGAGGATGAGCACGACCGCCTGCGGGTCCGTGCGGGCCGCGTGCACGGCCGCGACCGCGACGGCGGCCGCCGAGTCCCGTCGTTCCGGCTCGAGCAGGATGTCGGCGGCGACGCCGCATTGTGCCAGCTGCTCGGCGACGATGAACCGGGCATCCGCGTAGGTCAGGACGATCGGCCGGCCGAAGACCGGCGTATCGGCCACGCGCAACGCGGCGGCCTGGAACGTCGAGGTATCCGGGTTCACCAGCCGCGAGAACTGCTTCGGCATGCTCTCGCGCGAGGCCGGCCACAGCCGCGTGCCGGAGCCGCCGCACAGGATCACCGGGCGGACCGGGCTCTTGCGATCGCCGTGCTTCGTCAGGGACAGCACGCTCGGAGACACGTGGTAGGTCATGGCGACTCGATCCGGATCGGAAGGGTTTCGGCAGTCTCGATGACGATGAGACCGATCCGGTCTGCAGGGCTTGCTGAAGAACGGCATCGGCGATCGCGCGCGCGGCTCCATGCGCGCGATGCTGCTCACGCGACGCGGATGTCGCGGTGATGGGGCGCCGGTTCGCGCGGGAGGATCTGGCCCGGGGCCTTCACCATGAGATGGATCGGCTTGGCCGGCTGCTTGTCGCGCGCCAAGCGGAGCAGGTTCTGGCCGTACGGCGTCTTCGCGAAGAGCTCGCCGCGGGCGACGAGTTGCTCGTGGCTGATGAAACGCTGCCGATAGGCGATCTCCTCGAGGCAGGCGACCTGAAGCCCCTGCCGCCGTTGCAGCGTCCGCACGAACTCGCCGGCTTCGAGAAGGCTGTCGTGCGTGCCGGTGTCGAGCCAGGCATAGCCGCGCCGCAGCAGCTCCACGTGCAGGTCGCCGCGTTCCAGGTAGACCTGGTTCACGCTGGTGATCTCCAGCTCGCCCCGGGCCGAAGGCCTCGTCGCCGCTGCGATGTCGAGCACCCGGTTGTCGTAGAGATAGAGCCCGGTCACGGCCCAGTGGCTCTCGGGCCGGATCGGCTTCTCGACGAGCTTTTGCGGCCGGCCGCGACCGTCCAGGGTGACGACGCCGTAGGCTTCGGGGCCGTCGACGTGATAGGCGAAGACGGTCGCCCCGCGCTCGCGCATCGCCGCGCGGACGAGCAGGTTCTTGAGGCCGGCCCCGAAGAACAGGTTGTCGCCCAGCACCAGGGCGACCGGGTCGGTTCCGACGAAGTCGCGCCCGATGATGAAGGCCTGGGCCAGCCCCTCGGGCTTGGGCTGCACCGCATACGAGAAGCGCAGGCCGAACTGCTCGCCGGTGCCGAGCAGCTGCTGATAGCTGCCGAGGTGCTCGGGCGCGGAGATGATCAGGATCTCGCGGATGCCCGCCAGCATCAGCACCGAGATCGGATAATAGATCATCGGCTTGTCGTAGATCGGGAGCAGCTGCTTGTTGATGGCCAGCGTCGCCGGGTGAAGCCGGGTCCCGGACCCTCCGGCGAGGACGATGCCCTTCATGGCGACCCACTCCTCCTGCTCGACCGCGCACCGCCGGGGACGCGATCACGATCCGAAACATCCGACGCTCCGCCGGGACGTGCCCGAAGCGATCCAGGCCTCACCGCGCCGCGGCGGCCGGTCTCAGGTCGGGCGCCGCACCGATCCCCGCCGCCTGCTCCAGCACGTGAAGGTCGAGCGCGAACGGCGATGGGGGCGCGACGTCTTCGCGCGCGGCGGTCAGCAGATTGTCCAGCAGCATCGAGCCGACGGCCGTCTGCCAGAGCCACAGCCCGTTTGCCTGGCCGACGAAGCTCGGTTCGCCACCGAGGGCACCGGCCGGCCTGAAGCCGGCGGCGAGACCGATCCCGAACACGCCGGCGACCGGCCGGCCCTTCGCGTCGAGAACCCGACAGGCACCATCCACGGCGGGACGGGGGGACGTGTTTCCCGTCAGGCGGATCGGTGCACCGCTCGAATCGAACAGGGGCAGCAGCCTCGGTCGATAGCCCAGCGCCGCGACGATGACGTCGGCCTCCTCGAGAAGGCGATGCGCGGGGGCCGGATCCGCGCCGTCGATGAGCATCGGCACGACACGCGGGTCCCCCGGCCGCCCGCCGATGCGTCTGACCTTCATGATCAGGTCACGGGATTCGGTCCGGAATCCGGCGAACCGGAAGACGAAGCCGCTCACCGGGCAGATGTCGCGAGGCTCGAACTCCGTATAGCCGTCGGCCAGAGCCGCCTCGGAGGACGGATAGAAGATCCGCAGCGGGCGCCGATGCAGGATCTGGATGCTGCCGGGCCGCTTCGTCTCCTCGGGCAGGGTTCTCAGGAGCAGCACCGCCGTCGCGACCGCGCTCGTGCTGCCGCCGACGATCGCGATGCGCGGCTCGGCGCGGCCCAGCAGGAAGCGAGCGAGGCACTCCGTGCCGCCCTGTCGCAGGACATCGTCGGATTGCAGGATCTTGCCGGCGAATGTCGGCAGGAGCGGCCGGCCCGCGACCGGCTCCTCGAGCAGCCGCGCCGGATCCTGTGCGCCGCCGGTGGCGAGGAGCAGCGTGTCCGACACGACCTCGAAGGTCGTGCCCATCGTCCTGCTGCAGGTTTTCGTGTGCCACAGCCCGTCCGCGTCGCGGTGGGCGCTCGTCGCCTCGTGATCGACGAGGACCAGCCCCCCGGCATCCAGGATCGCCTTGTGGAGGACCTCGCCGATCAGGACCATCAGGGCCCCGGCCTTCTCCAGCGGGATCGAACCCTTTCCGTAGCCCCGCAACTCCCGGCACAGGGGATGGTCGACCAGCTGGCCGAGCCGCGGGTCGGCGTGATCGGTGACCGCCGTGAGGAAGGTTTCGGCCGTGCTGTCGGACCAGATCGCGTAGCGCCCCAGGCGTCCGGCTCCGAGGATCGGCCCGGCCTCGACGACGGCGACGCCGCCGGCGAGGATCTCGTCGAGGCGCCCGTCTCGCGAGGCCGCGACGAGGGGCGCGAGCGCGGCCGGGCCGCCGCCGACGATGGTGGTGCGGAACGGCGCCTTCGGCGCACGCCGGGCCATCACGCCACCTGCTCCCGAGCCTGGGCGCCGCAGGCCGTGCGAAACGCCTCGCAGATCCGGCCGACATCCGCGACGGTGAGGAAATCCGAGAGCGGGAGTGAGACGACGTGCGCGCTGAGCGCATCAGCCACGGGAAGCGCGCCGAAGACGCACCGCTGCTGGAAGTAGGGCTGCTGCCCGACATGGGGGCTGAAGTAACTCCCCGTGCCGACGCCCATCCGTGCCATGTCCGCACGGATCGCGTCCCTGCTCGCGGCCGATCCGACCGGGAGCAGCACGGGCATGAACTGATAGACGATGCGCTCGCCCGGCGCCTGCTGCATCGAGAAGTCGCGCAACGCCTCGCGATACGCGGCGGTGAGGATCTGCCTGTGCCGAGCGCGTTCCTCGAAATCGCCGAGGCGGACGAGGGCGCCGAGCGCGGCGACCTCCGACATCTTGGCGTTCATCCCCGGCAGCATGGCCGAGCGCTCGCTGTCGAAGCCGAAATTCGCCATGCTCCGCAGGAGCGCGATCGTCTCGGCATCGGTGCTGTAGATCAGTCCGCCCTCGCCGACGCCGAACGGCTTGGTGCCGTGCATCGAATAGACGATCATGTGCGGGGAGCCGGTGCCGAAGGCTCGACCGAGCTGATCGAGGCATCCGAGCGAGGCGGCGGCGTCGATCACGATCGAAACACCGTGTTCCTGCGCCAGGCGATCGTAGCGCGCGAGATCGATGCACGCCCCGAAGGTCGCGTACGGCATGATCGCGACGACCTCTCCGGCATGGGCCCTCAAGGCCTCGTCCTCGGCGATCCGGCAGGCGCACCAATCCGACGGATCGACGTCGATCAGCAGCGGCGTGAGGCCCGCCCACAGCGCCGCATGGGCCGTCGCCGCGAACGTGAAGGCCGGCATGATGACGTAGCGCGCGGTCGGCCCGGACCGTTCGGCGGCCAGCTTCAACGCCAGCATCAATCCGCTCGTTGCATTGCAGACGGTGAGGCACGAACCGACGCCGCCGAAGACGTTCTCGATCATCGCCGCTTCGAGTCGCGTATTGGTCGGCCCATAATTGCTCAACCAACAGGATCTCTCGATCTCTTGGAGCTCGCTGACGTGATCGCTCAGGCGCGGCGCATCCGGCTTCGTGAGGGGCAGATAGTTCGCTGCGATGGTTTCCAGCGCTCGCACTGTCATGGTGAGACCTCAGAATTACTGAATTCGCCTTGATCGCCGTTCGTGAGAACTGATCCCCGACGCGAGAAGCATGGCGGCAGTATTTTTTCTATTCAACTCACAGAACGCCTATATTAATGACTAGCCCAAAATCGCTCGGAGGCGGATATCAGGCTTCATGATTTGGGGAGATGTCGGTATGACAGCAGAGCGATCGAGTTGCTGCGAATTAAATCAATTATCGGCCGTATACAGCTGCGGAATATTGGAAAAATTCACCTGCAGGTTCCTCGGCACTGTCACGCGCCGTCGCGGGCCATCGCGCGCGGCCACGGCTCAGGGGTCTTCCGGCGACCGTTCCTCAGCGCGACCACGGAGGGACGGGGCATCGCCGAACGCGTTCGCACGCGCAAAAGGGTTAGGGTTGGCGCCGATGATGTATCCGTTTCGGCCCAAGCGAATACGTCCATCGGGAACACCGCGAAGATCGCCGGTGTCTCGCAGGATGCCGTCCGCGCGGCCTGAAAGGCCTCGATGGTGTCGTTTCACGCGAAGATGGTCCGCATTCGACGGGTCCCGATTCTGCTCGAATACCGAGATTGCCGGATCCGGGCGATGCGGTTGCCCTTCGTCGCTTCGTCCGAGCCGATCCTGTCGAAGGCGACGGCGCCGCGCCGCCCGCGGCGCTGCCCGACGGGGTGACGATTGCTTCAGCCCCCCACATCCGGCACGGGCGGGCGCCGCTGGATGGATTGGTAATGACGTTCTGTCGGACCATGGCGGTCGCAACAGGCCTTCCGAACCGCCCCGGCGCAAGGCCGCCCGGTCGGTCCATGGGGAAGCCGGTCCGATGGACGACGGTCCGGCGACCGAGCCCTTCGCTTCCACGCCGGCCGCGCGCGGTCAGACCGGAAGCACGTTGGTGTACTTCACCTGGCCCAGGGCGAAGCTCGACTCGATGGATCCGACCCCGTCGAGGCGGGTGAGCTTGTCCTTCAGGAAGCGCTCGTAGGCGGCGAGATCCGGGACGACGACGCGCACCAAGTAGTCGTGCCGCCCAGTCATCAGGTAGCACTCCACCACCTCCGGCCAGCGCGCCACGGCCTCGGCGAAGCGGTCGAGTTCCTCCTCGCGCTGGCGCTCGAGCTTCACCGAGGCGAACACGCTGATCGGCAGGCCGACCTTGGCCTGATCGACCAGCGCCACGTAGCCCTTGAGGATGCCGGCCTCCTCCAGCATCCGGATGCGGCGCAGGCACGGGGAGGCCGAAAGGCCGACGCGGCCGGCGAGATCCTGGATCGTCACCCGCCCGTCGCGCTGCAGCTCGGACAGGATCTTCCGGTCGATCGCATCGATTCGTCGATCCCGCATGAACTCACCTCAAAACCCCGCTGGATTAGCGGATCCTGCCGAGATTTGCGCTCGGTACGCCGAGATTGGCAATTCCTGCCGCGTTCGTGGTGGCATCCTCAGGCCATCTCCGAGAGGCCGAACCGATGCACAGCGACCCGCGCCTGCCCTGCCTGACCGAACTGGAGCGCAAGGCCCTGTGGCTCTCCACCTGGATGATCCACAACGCCAATCACCTCCGCCCGAATCCGGACGGCATGAAGGTCGGCGGCCACCAGGCCTCGTCGGCCTCCCTCGCGACGATCCTGACGGCGCTCTACTTCGCGGTGCTGCGTCCGGAGGACCGCGTCGCGGTCAAACCCCATGCCAGCCCGATCTTCCACGCGATCCAGTATCTCGCCGGCAACCAGACCCGCGCGAAGCTGGAGACCTTCCGCGGCTTCGGCGGCGCGCAATCCTATCCGTCGCGGACCAAGGACACCGACGACGTCGACTTCTCGACCGGCTCCGTCGGCCTCGGCGTCGCGCAGACGCTGTTCGGGTCGCTGGTGCGCGACTACGTCCGCGCCCACGGCTGGGGCCTCGACCGGCCGGAAGGCCGGATGGTGGCGCTGGTCGGCGATGCCGAGATGGACGAGGGCAACATCTTCGAAGCCCTGATGGAGGGCTGGAAGCACGGCCTGCGCCGGACCTGGTGGATCATCGACTACAACCGCCAGAGCCTCGACGCGGTGATCCGCGAGGGTCTGTACACGCGCTTCGAGGAGATCTTCCGCTCGTTCGGCTGGGACGTCGTCGTCCTGAAATACGGTTCTTTAATGGACGCGGCCTTCCGCGAGCCGGGCGGGGCGCGGCTGCGCGCCTGGATCGACACCGCGCCGAACCAGCTCTACGCGGCCCTGACCTTCCAGGGCGGCGCGGCTTGGCGCCGCCGCCTCGAAGCGGACCTCGCCGACGACGCTGACGCGCTGGCGCTGATCGACCGCCGTTCGGACGCCGCCCTGGCCGCGCTGATGGGCAACCTCGGCGGGCATGACCTCACCAACCTGATCCGGGCCTTCGAGGCGGCCGACAACGATCGCCCGACCGTGTTCATCGCCTACACGGTCAAGGGCTTCGGGCTGCCGCTCGCCGGCCACAAGGACAACCATTCCGGGCTGCTCACCCCGGCCCAGACCGCGCTGCTCCGCGAGAGCATGGGCGTGCGCGAGGGGCGCGAATGGGAGCCGTTCGAGGGGCTGGCGCTGCCGGACGCCGAGCTGCGCCGCTTCATCGACGCGGCGCCGTTCTTCGCCGAGGGGCCGCGGATGCGCACGGCGCCGCGCCTGCCGGTGCCGTCGGGCTTCCCATGCCCGCGCCAGCCGACGCAGTCGACGCAAGCGGGATTCGGGCTGATCCTCAACGAGCTGGCGCGATCCGACGCGCCGATCGCGGAGCGCATCGTCACCACCTCGCCCGACGTCACCGTCTCGACGAACCTCGGCGGCTGGGTGAACCGGCGCGGCCTGTTCGCCCGGGAGGAACTGCGCGACCTGTTCAAGGCGGAGCGCATCCCCTCGACCTTCACCTGGGACTTCTCGGCCAAGGGCCAGCACATCGAGCTCGGCATCGCCGAGATGAACCTGTTCCTGCTGCTCTCGGGCCTGGGCCTGTCGCACAAGCTGTTCGGCGAGCGGCTGATCCCGATCGGCACGCTCTACGATCCGTTCATCAGCCGCGGCCTGGATGCCCTGAACTACGCCTGCTACCAGGATGCCCGCTTCATTCTCGCGGCGACGCCGTCGGGCGTGACCTTGGCGCCGGAAGGGGGCGCCCACCAGTCGATCGGCACGCCGCTGATCGGGATGGCGCAGGACGGGTTGTCGAGCTTCGAGCCGGCCTTCGTCGACGAGCTGTCGGTGCTGATGGCGCACGCCCTCGACCATGTGCAGCTCGAGGGGCCGGAGGGCGGCTCGGTCTACTTCCGGCTCTCGACCCGCAGCATCGCGCAGCCGCAGCGCACGATGACGCCGGCCCTGTCCGACGCAATCGTCGCCGGCGGCTATTGGCTGCGCGAGCCCGGCCCGAACGCGGAGATCGTGGTCGCCTATACCGGCGCCGTCGCGCCCGAGGCGATCGAGGCGGTGGGCCTGATGGCCGAGGACCGGCGCGACATCGGCCTGCTCGCCGTCACCTCCGCCGATCGGCTCCATGCCGGCTGGACGGCGGCGCAGCGCGCCCGCGAGGGCGGCGACCGGACGGCGCGGAGCCACGTCGAGGCCCTGCTCGCCGGCCTGCCGCCGCATTGCGGGCTCGTCACGGTGATCGACGGCCACCCGGCGACGCTCGGCTGGCTCGGTGCCGTGCAGGGTCACCGCACCCGGGCACTCGGCGTCGAGCGCTTCGGCCAGACCGGCACCGTCGCCGATCTCTACCGGCACTACGGCCTCGATGCCCGCGGCATCGCCAAGGCCGCCCTGGCGCTGGCACCCGAGCGGCCGATCCGCAACCTGCGCATCGCCTGAGCGCCGCACGTGACGCTGCGCGACCCGATGCGGCTCGACATCGGCGTGATCGCCCGGGCTCCCTCGCAGGGCGAGATCTCGGCGGGTGTGGGACCGCCGAGGACTGGCCGGATCAGGGATTGCGGTCGTTGCGGCGCAGGCTGGCGGGCGATGCGAAGATCAGCAGGCCGGCCGCGACCAGGCAGAGGATGCCGATGCCGTAGAGGGCGGGCGTCGTCGAGCCGGTCAGGTCCTTCACCCAGCCGACCGCCACGGGGCTGACGATGCCGCCGAACTGGCCGAGCGTGTTGATGAGCGCGATGCCGCCGGCGGCCCCGACGCCGGTGACGAGCTTGGCCGGCAGCGTCCAGAAGGTCGGGATCGAGGCGACGATGCCGGCGCCGACCAGCGCCAGGGCGATCATCAGCGGCACGATCTGCTTGTCGAACAGCCCGGCGGCGAAGAAGCCGATCGCCGCCGCCACCGCGAGGCCGGCGACGAATTTCGGCCGGTCGCCGGAGGCGTCGGACAGGCGCCCGATCACGACCATGCTGATCGCGCCGCAGATGTAGGGGATCGCGGTGAGGAAGCCGACGGAGGCCGCGGTGCCGCCGGTGGCGGTCTTGATCAGGTCCGGCCCCCAGAAGTTCAGGCCGTACGAGCCGACCTGCAGCAGGAAGTAGACCAGGGCGATGAGGAGGAAGCCCGGCTGCCTGATCGCGCCCCAGAGCGAGTGGTCGCCGATGTCGCGGTTGTGGTGGGCGATCTTCGAGGCGAGTAGGTCCTTCTCCGGCTGCGTCAGCCAGCGCGCGTCGGCGATCCGATCGTCGAGACGCAGGAACACCAGCACGCCCAGCACCAGGCAGGGCAGGCCGCCGGCCAGGAACAGCCATTGCCAGCCGGCGAGCCCCGCCGTGCCGTTGAGGCCGCCGAGGATCAGCCCCGCCACCGGCGCCCCGAAGATGCCGGAGAAGGCCGAGGCGACGAACATGAACGAGGTCACGCGGCCGCGGAACGAGGCCGGGAACCACAGCGTCAAGTAATAGAGGATGCCCGGTGCGAAGCCGGCCTCCATCGCGCCGATGATGAAGCGCAGCAGGTAGAAGTGCCACTCGGTGCTGATGAAGACCATCAGGGCGGTGGCGATGCCCCAGGAGATCATGATCCGGGCGATCCAGCGCCGCGCGCCGACCTTGTACAGCAACAGGTTCGAGGGGACCTCGAAGATCACGTAGCCGACGACGAACATGCTCGCCCCGAGCCCGTAGGCGACGTTGCTGAAGCCGAGGTCGCTCTGGAGCTGGAACTTGGCGAAGCTGATGTTGATCCGGTCGAAGAACGCGAACATGTAGCAGACCATGATCAGCGGCATCAGCCGCCAAGCGGCCTTGCGGACCACGCTGCTCTCGGTGATGACGTCGAGACCCGCGAGCGGGCCGGTCGTGGCGGCGGTCATGGTTTCCTCCTGGAACGGGGCGGCGGGCGCCCCCGCCGGCCGGTCGCGGACGACCGTCGGGCAGGATGCGCGCGAGCACGGCGGAGCCGCCTTCTCCGAGAGGCTTCCGACGCGGATCGGTTCGGTCGGCGGCTCACGCCGCCCGGGGAACCGGGTGCAGATCGCAGGGGCGCCCGGCCTTGGCGACCTGGCCCGGCACGTCGTGGCCGACGAGGCGCGGCAGGTCGCGGGAGAGGCCGAGCAGGGCCTCGAGGTCGAGGCCGGTCTCGATTCCCATCTCGTGGGCCATGCTGACGAGGTCCTCGGTGCAGATGTTGCCCGTGGCGCCCGGCGCGAACGGGCAGCCGCCCAAGCCCCCGAGCGCCGCATCGAACCGGCGCGCGCCGGCGCCGTAGGCCGCGAGCACGTTGGCGAGCCCGAGCCCGCGGGTGTTGTGGAAGTGCAGGGTCAGCCGCTCGTCCGGCACGATCGCCAGCGCGCGGGCGACCAGGCGCTCCACCTGGCGCGGGTTGGCCATGCCGGTGGTGTCGGCGAGCGTCACGCCGGCGATGCCGAGCGCGAGGTATCGCTCGACCTGTGCCATCACCTTGTCGGCCGGCTGGTCGCCCTCGAAGGGGCAGCCGAAGGCGGTGGCCACCGTGGCGTTCGTCGACACGGGTGTACCCTTCACTGTCTCCATGATCCGGCCGAACCCCTCGATCGAGGCCTCCGGGCTCATGCCCATGTTGGCGCGGTTGTGGGTCTCGCTCACCGAGGCGACGAGGTTGACCTCGCCGACGCCGGCCGCGAGCGCCCGCTCGGCGCCTTTCGGGTTGGGCACCAGGGCGACGTAGACGGTGCCGGGCCGCCGGGCGATCCCGGCGAAGACCTCGGCCGCGTCGCGCAGCGCCGGCACGGCCTTCGGCGAGACGAAGGACGAGACCTCGATCCGCGAGAAGCCAGCGGCCGAGAGCGCGTCGATCAGCCGGATCTTCTCGGCGGTCTCGACGTAGCGCGGCTCGATCTGGAACCCGTCGCGGGTGGCGACCTCCTGGATCAGCATGGCGGTTTCGGTCATTGCACGGCTCCCTCGCGGCGCAGGCGCTCGATGGTCTCGGCGTCGCGGCCGAGGTCGGCGAGCACGGAATCGGTGTGGGCGCCGAGCGCCGGTCCCTGCCAGCGCACCGCCCCGGGGGTGCCGGACAGCTTGGGCACGATGCCGGGCATCTTCACCCGGGTGCCGCCTGGCAGCTCCGCGTCGAGGATCATGTCGCGGGCGCGGTAGTGCGGGTCGGCGACGATGTCGGCCACCGAGTAGATCCGTCCCGCCGGCACGTCGGCCGCCGCGAGCGCTGCGAGCGCTTCGTCCACGGTGTGCGCCCGGGTCCAGTCCGCGATCACGCCGTCGATCATGCCTGCCACCCGCGAGCGGCCGTCGTTGCTGCGCAGCGCCGGGTCGTCGGCGAGGTCGGGCCGGCCGACGACGGTCATCAGGCGGCGGTAGATCGGGTCCGAGTTGCCGGCGATGACGACGAAGCCGTCGTCCTTCGTCGGGTAGGTGTTCGAGGGCGTTATGCCGGGCAACGCCCCGCCGGTGCGGGTGCGGACCTCGCCGAGCAGGTCGTATTCCGGGACCAGGCTCTCCATCACGTTGAACACGCTTTCCACGAGGGAGACGTCGATAACCTGGCCCTGGCCGCCGGCGGTCTTGACGTGGAGCAGCGCCATCAGCGCGCCGATCACCCCGTGGAGCGAGGCCAGGGTGTCGCCGATGCTGACGCCGACGCGGGCGGGCGGGCTGTCCGGGCTGCCGGTGGTGAAGCGGATGCCGCCCATCGACTCGCCGATCGCGCCGAAGCCCGGCCGGTCGCGATACGGCCCGGTCTGGCCGTAGCCGGAGATGCGCACCATCACGAGCTTGGGGTTCAGCTCCGAGAGCACGTCCCAGCCGAGGCCGAGCTTCTCCAGGCCGCCGGGCCGGAAGTTCTCGACCACCACGTCGGCGCTCCGCACGAGGTCCTTGACCACCGCGAGCCCATCGGGCGCCTTCAGGTTGATCGCGATCGACTTCTTGTTGCGAGACTGCAGGTACCACCAGAGCGAGGTTCCCTCGTGCAGCTTGCGCCACTTGCGCAGGGGATCGCCGTCCCCCGGCGACTCGACCTTGATCACCTCGGCGCCGAACTCGGCCAGGATCTTGGTGGCGAACGGTGCCGCGATCAGCTGGCCGAGCTCGAGGACCCGGATCCCGTCGAGCGGACCCTTGGGCGATGCTTCGCCGGTGCCTGGCATGGCCGTTCCCTCCATTGTCTTTGGGTCGATCGGTATTGGATCGGGTGCACGCTGTCCAAACGCGATGCATCACCCCGCGTTCTCCGAAGGCGAACGCAGGCGCCCCTCTCAATCCCCGCCTGCCCGGCGCAGGTGATCGAACAGGACGGCCGCCGCCGGCGATTGCGCGCCCGGGCGGACGACGAGGCTGAGCGTCCGCCGCGCCCACGGGTCGGTGAGCGGCACGGCGACGACGTTCATCTGCGGGCCGAGCAGGGCGTGCACCCGCTCGGGCACCACGCCGAGCCCCATCCCGGCCTGCGCCATGCGGCAGATCGCGTCGAAGCTCGGCACGTGGACGCGCAGGCGCAGCGGCCGCCCGAGGCGTCGGGCCTCGTCGCGGAGCGTGCCGTAGATCGAGCTCTCGCGGTGCATGCCGACATGGTCGTGGTCGAGGGTGTCGGCGAACGCGAGCGCGTCGCGGCCGGCGAGCGGGTGGCCGGCGGGCACAACGAGCACGAGGCGGTCGCTTCGATAGGGGTGGGCGACGAGGGAGCGCGGATCGGTGCTGCCGGCGCAGATGCCGAGATCGGCCGCTCCTTCCTCCACGCCGGCCACCACGCCGCCGCTCGGCCGCTCTTCCAGGTTGATCCCGATGCGGGCCTGCGCCGCCAGGAACGCCTGCAGGTCTTCGGGCAGGAACTGCACGATCGCCGAGAGGTTCGCGAGCACGCGGACGAAGCCGCGGAGCCCGCTGGCGTGCTCCGCGAGCTCCAGCGCGATCTGCTCGGCGGACCCCAGCATCCGGCGGGTGTGGTGCAGCAGCGTCTCCCCGGCGGGCGTCGGCCGCATGCCCCGTGGCTCGCGGATGAGCAGCTCGCAGCAGAGCGCGCGCTCCAGCTCGGCGAGCCGCTTGCTCACGGCGGAGGGGGCGATCGCGGCCCGGCGCGCCGCGCCGTTGAGCGTGCCCTCCTCGCAGATCGCCGCGAACAGCCGCAGCGTCTTGAGGTCGAGGCGGTTCAGGATGAACGGGGTCGGCGATCCCTCCGACATGGTCCGCGCCGCTCCCGTGATCCGATCGATCCGACCGGCGGACCCCGTGCTGCGATCCTGATCGCGCCCGGACGCTCCGGCAACGGGCCAAGCCTGAAGCACGCGCCCCGAGCCGCGTCCAGGCTCGGCGTCGCAGGGGGGCTCCACAAGCCGTCGGATCCCGTCGAGGAGTACATGATCCCGACGGGCGAGCGAGGTCCGGCCGCGCTTCGGTGAGACGGGCCGGACCGGGCTGCTCAGCCCGGGATGATGCGCTCGTCGAGCTTCCGGTCCACGATCTCGACCGTTCGGTCGATCTCGGCATCGGGCATGTCGAGCTGGTGCGAGATCAGCTTCAGCAGCAGGTCGACACGCTCGATGTAGGGCGCGCCGCTCTCGACCGCCCGGGCGGCCGACGAAGGCTTCAGCAGGCCCTCGGCCGCCTTGGCGTACTTCTCGAACGGGACCTGATCGCTCGGGTCGGCACCGAGCCGTCGGGCCACCGCGTCGACGTGCTCGTAGATCGTGCGGGACAGGGGGAGGTCGCCGTGCACCGCGTCGCGGATCGAGCGCGGCGCCTGGGGCGTGATGCAGCGGTAGTTGCCGGTGAGCAGCATCGACCACTTCGCCAGGGGCACGAACAACGAGTCGAACACCTTGAGCTTGACCGGAACGTCCTGGCCCTCAACGCGCACCGCGTCGATGTCCGCCTCGAGCTCGCGGAGCAGCGCGTTGTGCGCGGGATCGGCGAAGGTCGCCGCCTTGAAGTTCGTCGGCAACCCGACATGCAGGACGTTGGCGCCCTCGTCGGGCGGGCGGAACGCCTGCGGATCGGGCGAGCACAACGACATCAGGCCCGGCTCGAAGCGGTCCCAGACGCCGGCATTCGTGTAGGCCTCGCGCAGGTCCATCTTCGCGAGCGCCGGGATCCGATCGAGATACGGCAGCGGCGGCATGTTCATGATCGACAGGCACGGCAGCTTGGCCGCCGCGATCTTGATCATCAGCACGCGGATCGTGTGGTTGTTGTACTGCGGCTCCTGCATCGCCAGGCCGACGAGATCGTAGCGCGAGACGTCGACGTCCTCGGGCGGCATCGCGTCGACCTTGCCCGGCAGGTCACGGGAATGAAACGACCGGTGCGTGGCCTCGTCGCGCAGCTTGATGCGGACTTCGGTGCCCTGGCTGTTGATCAGGTCCGCGGTTTTCCGACGGCAGACCAAGGTCACATCATGCCCGGCCATCAGCAGCTTCGTCGAAAGCAGCGAGCCGTATGATGCCCCCAGGATCAATATTCTGCGCGGCATGGTTTCATCCCTGAGCGTTCGGTTCTTGTTTTTGCGCCGGACGAGGGCGCGGCTTGTATCTGGTATACGCAGCCGCTCGGCTCGCACGCAAGCGGCCACGCTCCAGCGGGACAGGCGGTCCCCAGGCTCGATCGGCGGCGGGCCTCGGGTGCTCGGCGGGGTGCGCTCGCGTCGTGCCGGCGCGCCGTGCGCCCCTTCCGCTCGCCGCGCGGCCGCGCCCGCGATCAAGCGATCTTCGGGTGCCGGATGAAGTCGACGAAGGCGCGCAGCGGGGCCGGCACGAGTCGCCGGCCCGGGTAGTACAGGTAGGGCCCCGAGAAGCGCGGCCACCACGCTTCGAGGACCGGTTCCAATGCCCCGCTGGCCAAGTGCGGCCTCAACCAGTCCTCGAACAGGGTGATGACGCCGGTCCCCGCGATCGCTGCCTCGACGGCAAGGTCGGTTGCGGCCCCGACGCGCACGAGCAGCGGCCCTGCCGGATCGACCTTCACGGTCTCGCCGTCGCGCTCGAACTCCCATGCCATCTCGACCCCGCTCGGGAAGCGGCCGCGCAGGCAGGCATGGCCGAGGAGGTCGCGCGGATGCTCGGGCCGGCCGTGACGCGCGAGGTAGGCCGGCGCCGCAGCGGTCGCGAAGCGCTGCACGCGCGGCCCGATCGGAACCGCGATCATGTCCTGCTCCAGGCGCTCGTCGTAGCGGATGCCCGCGTCGCATCCGGCGGCGAGCACGTCGACGAAGCCGTCCTCGGCCAGGACCTCGAGACGGATCTCGGGATAGGCGGCGAGGAAGCCCGGAACGATCGCGGGCAGCACGAGGCGCGCGGCGCTGACCGGCACGTTAAGCCGCAGCGTCCCGGCCGGCCGGTCGCGGAAGCCGTTCACCACGTCGAGCGCCGCCTCGACCTCTGCGAAGGCCGGGCCGAGCCGCTCCAGCAGCCGTTCCCCGGCTTCCGTCGGCACAACCCTGCGGGTCGTGCGGTTGAGGAGGCGGACGCCGAGCCTGTCCTCGAGCCGCCGAACCGCCTCGCTCAGGCTCGACGCGCTGGCGCCGCTCATGCGTGCGCCCTCGCGAAAACCCTGCCCACGCGCGACGACGAGGAACGCGTCAAGATCTCCAAGATCGGCCTTCATCGTTCGCCCATTCGCACAGCTTGTGCGGATTGTGCCCCATTCTCGCGCACGGTCGCAACGTCCAGTTAGGTCGGGTCACAGGAGAAGCATCATGTCCCTCATCGATCAGACCGGCACGTTTCGGATCGGCCACCGTTCCGTGAAGCGCCTCGGGTACGGCGCGATGCAACTCGCCGGGCCGGGCGTCTTCGGACCGCCCAAGGATCGCGACGCGGCGCTCGCCGTGCTGCGCGAGGCGGTCGCGAGCGGCGTCGACCACATCGACACCAGCGACTTCTACGGACCCCACGTCACCAACCAGCTGATCCGGGACGCGCTCGGCCCGTATCCGCACGACCTCACGATCGTCACCAAGGTGGGCGCGCGGCGCGGTTCCGATGCGTCGTGGAACCCGGCCGCGTCCGACGCCGACCTCGCGGCGGCCGTCCACGACAACCTGCACCATCTCGGGCTCGACCGGCTGGCGGTGGTGAACTTCCGGGCCATGCTCGGCGACGGGCACGGGCCGGCCGAAGGGTCGATCGAGGCGCCGTTGACGGCGCTCGCCGAGCTCCAGCGGCAAGGGCTGATCCAGCACATCGGCCTGTCCAACGTGACGCCGACCCAGGTCGCCGAGGGACGCCGGATCTGCGAGATCGCGTGCGTGCAGAACCATTACAACCTCGCCCATCGCGGCGACGACGCGCTCGTCGACGCGCTGGCACGGGACGGCATCGCCTACGTGCCGTTCTTCCCGCTCGGCGGTTTCAGCCCGCTGCAATCCGCGGGCCTGTCCGCGGTGGCCGAACGGCTCGATGCCACGCCGCTGCAGTTGGCGCTCGCTTGGCTGCTGCGCCGGTCGCCCAACATCCTGCTGATCCCGGGGACCGCGTCGCTGGCGCACCTGCGCGAGAACCTCGCCGCCGCCGCGCTCCACCTGCCGGACGACGCGCTGGCGGACCTCGACCGGGTCGGCACCGCGACCCAGGCGTGATCGACCGGGCGGCGGCAGGCCGCATCGGCGAGCCTGCCGTCCGCGACGGGGGAATCGGTCGCCTACTTCTCGCGGAACGCGCGGCGTGCCTGATCGACGAGGGGCTTGGTCAGGTAGGAGAGCACGGTGCGGTCTGCGGTGCGGATGAACGCTTCCACCGGCATGCCGGGCATCAGCTTGGCGCCGTCCAGCCGGCCGAGCTCGTCCTTCGTCACCCCGAGGCGCACGAGATAGTAGAAGCTGCCGGTACGCTTGTCCTCGCTCACGTCGGCGGCGATCCGGGTCACGCGTCCGTTCAGCTCCGGCGTGGTGCGCTGGTCGAAGCTCGGGAAGCGCAGGCCCGCGGCCTGGCCGGTCTGGAGCCGGTCGATGTCCTGGGGGGCGACGCGCACCTCAACCACCAGGGAATCGGCCGTCGGAACGATCAGCATGATCGGCTCGCCCGGCGCGATCACGCCGCCGCGGGTGTGGACCGACAGTTCGTGCACGTAGCCGGTCTGCGGCGAGCGGATGTCGATGCGCTGCAATTGGTCGAGGGCGGTGATCTTCTGCTCGGTCAGGGTCGCGGCCTTGGCGCGGTTCTCCGCCAGCTCCTTGGCGACGTCGCTGCGCAGGTTCTGCTCGAGCTGGATGATCTGAAGCTCGGTCTCGGAGACCTTGCCCTTGGTCTGCGCGATGTTGGCGACCAGCACGCCGCGCTCGCCCTTCAGCCGGGAGATGTCGCGCTCGAGGCTGGTCAGGCGCGTCAGCTGGATGAGGTTCTTCTTCCAGAGTCCTTCGACGCCCTCGTATTCGCGCCCGATGATCGCGGTCTCCTGCTCCTTGGCGACCGACTGCTCGACGAGCCCCTTGATCTCCTCCTTGAGCTGCCCGATCCGCTCGCGCAGCTGCGCCTTCTGCCCCTCGCGGGCGTCGCGGCGGAAGTGGAACAGCTTGCGCTCGCCCTCGACGATGCGGGCGACCTCGGGGCCGGCTTCGGCGAGGCCCTTGGGGAACGCGACGTCGTCGCGGCCGTCGCGCTCGGCTTCCAGGCGGGCGTTGCGGGCGGCGATCTCCCACAGGCTCTTGGTGACGCTGTCGTAGGTGGCCCGCGCCGTCGTGGCGTCGAGGCGGATCAGCAGGTCGCCTGCCTGGACGCGCGCGCCCTCCTCGATCGGCAGCTCGGCGACCACGCCGCCGGTCGGGTGCTGCACCTTCTTGATGTTGCTCTCCACCACGAGCGAGCCCGTGGCGATGATCGCGCCGGACAGCTCCGTCGCCGCGGTCCAGGCGCCGGCGCCGGTCGCGACCGCGATGATCGTGGCGACGCCGGCGATGTGCCGGCGCAGGGAGCGCCGGGTGTCGCGCGTCGGATCCGGCTCGGGCCGGTTCGGCGTGTCAGCCTTCGTCATGCGACCCTCGTCGGTGTCTGCCGGGTGAGCGCGCTCAGCTGCGCCAGGACGTCGTCGCGGGGCCCGTGCAGCTGCACGCGGCCGTCGCCGAGGACGAGGATGCGGTCGACCGCGGTCAGCGCGCTCGGGCGGTGGGCGATCACCACGGCGATGCCGCCGCGGGCGCGTACCGCCTGGACGGCGGCCGACAGGGCGCGGTCGCCCTCGACGTCGAGGTTGGAGTTCGGCTCGTCGAGGACGACGAGGAACGGATCGCCGTAGAGCGCGCGCGCCAGGGCGATCCGCTGGCGCTGGCCGCCCGAGAGGCCGAGGCCGCCGGCGCCGACGCGGGCATCGTAGCCGCCGGGCAGGCGCAGCACGACCTCGTGGACGCCGGCCGCCTTCGCGGCGGAGAGCAGCGCCTCCGGGTCCGGCTCGGGATCGAACCGGGTGATGTTCTCGGCGATGGTGCCGTCGAACATCTCGATGTCCTGCGGCAGGTAGCCGATCGAACGGCCGAGGGCGTCGGGGTCCCACTGGTCGATGGCGGCGCCGTCGAGGCGGATCACGCCGCGGCTCGGCCGCGCCAGGCCGACGAGGGCGCGGGCGAAGGTGGACTTGCCCGATCCGCTCGGGCCGATCACGCCGAGCGCGCTTCCGGGGGCGAGCGCCACGTTGACGTCGTGCAGCACCAGCGTGTCGGTGCCCGGCACGGCGATCGACAGGGCGGTGACGCGCACGCTCTCCCGCGGCGCCGGCAGCGGCGTGAGGGCGGCCGGCTCCCGCGGCGGCAGGAAGGCGACGATCCGGGTCCAGGCCTGGCGCGACGCCGAGAACGACTTCCAGTTCGCGATGGCGAGATCGACCGGCGCTAGCGCCCGGGCCGAGAGGATGGTCGCGGCCAGCATCACGCCGGCGGTCGCTTCCTCGCGCACCACGAGGTAGGCGCCGAGGCCGAGGATGCCCGATTGCAGCACGGTGCGCATCAGGCGCGCCGTCGCGCCGAAGCCGATGGCGAGGTCGTTGCCGTCGGTCGCCACGTCGAGGTTCCGGCGCGCCCGGGCCTGCCACAGGGTCGCGATCCGCGCGCGCATGCCGAGCGCCGAGAGCAGCGGCGCCGTGCGGTGCGCCATGTCGGTGAAGGCGCGTCGCTCGCCGGCCACCCGGACGCCCTCGCGGGTCGGGCCGGCCGAAGCCCAGTCGGTCAGGATCGTCAGCAGGCACAGGACCACCGCGCCGCCGGCGATCGCGGTGCCGAGCCAGGGATGGAACAGGAAGCAGACCGCGATGTAGAGCGGCACCCACGGCAGGTCGAAGAAGGCGGTGAACGCCATGCTCGACAGGAAGCCGCGCACCGTGTCGAGGTCGCGCAGCGCCTGCGGGCCGTCGTCGCCCCGCGGCGTCTCCGACCCGCGAACCAGCAGGGTCCAGAAGATCCGCGCGCCGAGGCGCTCGTCGACGAGGCGCCCGAACCGCGACAGGATCCGGGCGCGGAACACCTCCAGCACGCTCTGGATCAGGAACAGCATCAGCGCGATGCCGGCCAGCCCGACCAGCGTCGCGATGCTGCGGCTCGGCAGCACCCGGTCGTAGACCTGCAGCATGAAGATCGGCGCGGTCAGCATCAGCAGGTTGATGAGGCCGCTGACGATCATCACGGTCGCCAGCGAGGCGCGCCCGGCTCTGGCGGCAGCCCAGAACTCCCGGCGCTTGGCGATACGCAGCACACGTTCGTCGATCACGAGACGGTTCCCCGGCTTGCAGGATCAGGCAGAGACGATTCGGCAGGGCAAGTCGGCGGAAGAGGAAGCCCCCGCCGCGTCGGGCGGCGAGGGCTCGGATGGGTCAGAGGCCGAGGAGGTGGATCCCGGTCGTCGCGGTGTGCGGCGTCGGGTCGACATGCGCGGCGTCGACGTGGCCGCCGAGATCGATCGCCGCGATCCCGAGATCGAGGGGCAGCCCGTGCGAGGCTCCCGCATCCGCCGATGCGGTCGCCGAGGGGGCGACGTCGAGGAGGTGGCCGACGAGCGCGTCTCCGCCCCCGCCGCCGGCCTGCGGGAAGACGATGCCGTCGCCTGAGAGCAGGCCGGCATGGAGCAGGCCGGGCTGATCGGCCGGCACCGCGATCGCGATCGCCTGGACGGTGTGGGCCGGATCCGCGCTCGGGGTCAGCACCGCGAGATTCGCCGCCGGCGCCGGCGTCGCCGGGCCGGCCGCCACGTCGATCAGGGGATGGGTCCCGGCATCGTCCGCCGCACCGCCGGTGAGACCGCCGAGGAGGCCGCCGACGGGATTGGATGCGCCGCCGGCGCCGCCCAGGATGCCGGTCACCGGCGAGAGGACGCCGTCGAGCGGCGTCCCCGCGCCGGCCCCGCCGACACCGCCGAGGGCCCCCGTCACGGAGCCGAGGACGCCGCTCGCGGCGTCCGCGACGTGCCCGAGATCGCCCGCGACCTGCCCGACCGCCGCCGGTCCGCTGCCGGTCAGAACGGCACCCGGCAGGTTGGCGACGTCCGTCAGCAGGTTGCTGGTGTCGCCCAGCTCGCCCAGCCCGACGGTGTTGCCGAGCCCGATCACCGAATGGATGGGATCGTTCAGGACCGGCACGTCGTGGCCGATCTGCTCGAGGCCGGCATGGATGCCGTCGATGACCCCGTTGGCGAGGTCGCCCACCGGCTGCAGCGGAGCGCCGGCGCCGAGGAGCGCACCCGTGGCGCTCGTGCCGGCGCCGCCGGTCAGCCCGCCGACGACCGACGTGACGGGAGTCAGGAGCCCGTCGACGGGCGTGCCGGTCGCGATCCCTCCGGCACCGAGACCATCGAGGCCGCCGAGGATCCCGGTGGCGGAGCCGACGACACCGCCCGCGGCGTCGACCACGTGCCCGACATCGCCGACGATCTGCCCGATCGCCGCCGGTGCGTTTCCTCTCAGGATCGCGCTTGGCAGGTTGACCGTGTCCGTCAGGAGGTTGCTGGTGTCGCCGAGCTCGCCCAGCCCGACGGTATTTCCGAGCCCGATCACCGAATGCAGCGTGTCGTTGAGGATCGGCACGTCGTGGCCGATCTGCTCGAGGCCGGCATGGATGCCGTCGATGACCCCGTTGGCGAGTTCGCCCACCGGCTGCAGCGGAGCGCCGGCGCCGAGAAGCGTGCCCGTGGCGCTCGTGCCGCCGCCGGTCAGGCCGCCCAGTCCGCCCACGAGACCGGTGACGCCGCCGAGAAGACCTCCGGCCGCGTTCGTCACCGCGCCGACATCGCCGAGGATCGGCGACAGCGCCGCCAGGCCCTCGCCGCCGAGGAGATTGCCGGGCAGGGCCACGACATCGGTCACGAGGTTTCCGCTCTCGCCGAGATGGCCGAGGCCGATCGTCTCGCCGAGGTTGGTCAGGCCGTGCAGCGCATCGTTCAGGAGCGGGATCTCGTGGCCGATGTTCTCCAGCGTCGCGTGAATGTTGAGGACCGCGCCGTTGGCGAGGTTCGTCACCGGAGCGAGCAGCCCGCCCCCGGACAGCAGGCCGCCGGCGCTCGCCGCACCGGTCAGCGAGCCGACCAGCGTATCGGCCGACCCGAGAACGTGGCCGAGATCGCCGAGGACCGGCGTCGCGGATTGGAGGCCGCCGCCGCCGAGGAGGGAACCGGGCAGGGTGGTGACGTCGGTCAGCAGGTTGCCCGCGGTGTCGAGATGGCCGAGCCCGAGGGTTTCGCCGAGGCCGGTGACGGCGTGGATCGGCCCATTGAGAACCGGGATCTGGTGGCCGACGGTCTCGAGCGTGGCGTGCACGTCGAGGACGGCCTGGTTCAGGATGTTGGTCGCGGGGCCGAGGATGCTGCCGCTGCCGACGAGGCCGTTGCCGGATGCCGGCACCGCGCCGACCGTCTCCGCCAGCGATCCGGCGGCGACGGCGACGCCGCCGGCATCGGTCAGCAGCGGATCGACCGCCTCGGTGCCGGTCGGGTTCGCGGCGACGCCGCCGAGATCGGTCAGAAGGTTTCCAGTCTCCCCGAGATGGCCGAGCCCGAGGGTCTCGCCGAGGTTGGTCAGGCCGTGGAGCGGTCCGTTCGCCGGAGCGACCTCGTGGCCGACCTCCTCGATCTGGGCGTGCGTCTGGAGGACGACCTGGTTGGCGGTGGCCTCGATCGCGTCGGGAAGCAGCGAAGTTCCCGTCTCCGTCGAGCCGCCGTCGACCGCGCCCTCGATCAACGAGGCGATCGGGCCGAGGCTTCCGAGCTGGCCCGTCGACAGGGCGGTCGAGGACAGCAACGCGCCGGGGCCGGCGAGCCATTCGAGCGAGCGGGTGGACGAGCCGAGCACGGAAAGGGGGGATGCGGACATGAAAACCTCCAGGTTTTCGATGCAACCCGATCTGCAACCATCGGTTGCATAATCCCGGTTCCGTAGTAAATGCTGAGTGAACGGTGGAGCCCGTCCGAGCGTCCGGGAACGACGACTGTGGTTCGACCCGGGTTCGACATCGCCGAGTCTCGGGGCGGTCGGTGGGTCGTAAGTAATCTCTACTCTATCCAGACGAGCGCTTCGCGAGGACCCGACGGCCGGCCGATAGATCGGCCGCGTGATCGGGCGACGATCCAAGCCGGCTGCTGGGTGCATCCCGAGGATGATCGTCGATGCGGGTGATCCGACGCTCGCCTATCCCGGCGCCAGGGGCCGAGCGGGATCGATGGACGCGTCGGCGCGGCGCAGCGTGATGCGCGTCAGCTCGGAAGGTCGGCCGAGCCTGAGGGCGAAGCCCGGCCACAACGCCGTGCCGTTGTTGACGTAGAGCGTCATGCCGCCGACCCGGTAGCGGCCCGAGACGAAACCGTCGTTGGCGCGGGCGAACAGGCGGTCGAACCCGCGCATCGTCCCGCCATGGGTATGTCCCGACAGCTGCAGCGCGACGCCGTGCGCGGCCGCCGCCCGCGCCCCCTTCGGCTGATGATCGAGCAGGAGGACGGGTGCGTCCCGCGGTGCCCCTGCGAGCGCGGCGTCGAGGTCCGGACCGGGGTGTCCCGTATGCGGCGCAGACCGATCGGTCACGCCGGCGAGCACCAGGGCAGCGTCGCCCCGCCTCAGCACCGTATGCCGGTTCGCGAGCGCCGTCAGGCCGAGTTCCGAGTACCGCCGCATCCAAGCGGGGTAGTCGAAGAAGTATTCGTGGTTGCCGGGCACGAACCAGACGCCGTCCGGTGCACCGAGCCGGCCCAGGGGCTCGACGTCGGCGCGCCGCGAAGCCGGGGCGCCGTCGATCAGGTCGCCGGTGATGACGATGAGGTCCACGCCGAGCCGGTTGGACCGCGCGACGACCTCCCGGGTCCAGGATGCCGGGAAGAGCCGGCTGATGTGCAGGTCGGTGAGCTGCAGGATCGTGTAGCGCTCGAAGGCGTCCGGCAGGTTCTCGATCGCGATGTCGACGTCCTTGAGCGCCGGCACGCGCACGGCTTGCTGGACGCTGAGCGCCGACAGGAGCATCGCCGCCGTCGCGGCCCCGTAGCGCCATCCGGTCGGAATCGCCCAGCCGCCCAGGGGCAGCGAGACCAGCGCGATCACGTCGAGCGCGAGCTGCATCACCGCCAGCAGCAGGATGGCGCCGAAGGCCCAGTTGAACAGAACCACCAGCCACCGCGGAAACTCGGGCGCGAACACCGAGCCGGAGGAGAGGCGGCACCACAGGTGATACTGAGAGGCGACGAGCAGCAGCACGGCGATCCCGGCCTTCGCAGCAGGCGGGCCCGGCAGCGGCCAGAGCACCCGGGTCACGACGTACAGGCAAGGCAGGCTGAAGATCAGATGGAACATGGCGTTCCGGCTACGCTGAAAGCCGGGGTCCGGGCCAGAGCCGATGCGGGGAAATGCCGGCTTCGGTGCAGGTCGGGTCGTCGCGGCACCAGCCAGGCCGGGCCTGCATGAGGGCGCCGGACCGTCACGCTGCGGTCAGGCGCGGGATCGCGGAGCGCAGCCGGGAATATCCGCGGTTGGAGAGCGGCCACGCCGCCTCGTCCCATGGGCGCCGCACGCGCACGACCGCCTCGGGCAGCATCGCCGCCGACGGGCCGACGGGCGCCCAGGCCGTGACGACGGGTAGCCCGGCCGACCAGCCGGCGTCGGCCGGTGCCGCCTCGCAGCCGAAATGAGCGGCCGCCCGGTCCAGCGCGTCCTGCATCGCGGCGTGATCCGCCGACCGGACGCGCTCGGACGCCCCCTCGGCATGAGCGAGCATGCCACCGATCCGCACGATGCGCGCCTCCCCGAGCGGAAGGCTCTCCGGGTGCAGGTCGTCGAGATGCAGCAGCAGCGCGACGTCGCCGGTCGGCGGCATGGCGGCAGCCGGCAGAGGGACCTCGCGTGGTGGCATCGCCTCGTCGAGAGCGTCCGGGTACTCGTCGAGCCCTTCGGGATCGAAGCGGTTCTCGGTGTAGCGCCGGATGTTCTCGGCGCGCGCGACGTAGTGCTTGCCCCGGGTGTGCAGCCCCGCCACCCAGCGCCAGGACAGCGTGTTGCTCGCCGGATCGCCGTCGACGAGATGGCGCATGAAGAAATCCGCACCCAGCGCCCAGGGCAGGCGCAGGGTGAAGATCCAGATCGAGGCGAACCACATCCGGGCGTGATTGTGCAGCCAGCCGGTCTCGACGAGGTCCCGCGCCCAGTCGTCGAAACCGTCGATGCCGGTCCGGCCCGCGATCGCGGCCTCGTAGGTCCGGCGCAGGCCGGGCTCCGCGGCGAGCCGCGCCCGATCCGCCGTGGCCAGCGCGAGGGCGTCGGTCCAGGCGGTCGGGTGGGTCTCGAGATGGCCCTTGAAGTAGGTCCGCCAGAAGACCTCGGAGACGAACTTCTCGGCGCCGCCGTCGCCGAACGCGGCCTGGGCGGTGGCCACCACCTCGGCTTCCGTGATCAGGCGGCGCCGAAGGTAGGGCGAGAGCGCCGACGTGGTCGGCCGCGCGTCCGGTCCGCGGTCGGTGTTGCGGGCACCGGCATAGTCGACGGCGGCGTCCGCGAGGAAGGCCGACAGGCGGTCGAGCCCGGCGGCACGAGTCATGGGAAAGCTGCGATTCATGCCGTCGAGCTAGCGCGGCGGCGCACCGGCATGGATGCGACCGATTCCCCGAACCCCGGCGGAGGCCGCCGGGGCGTATCCAGTGTCGAGCATGGCGCGATCGCGCGTCAGGCCGCCTCGGGCATGCGGTCGAGGAACTTGTCCAGGGTGAGCGGATAGTCCCGCACGCGGATGCCGGTGGCGTTGTAGACGGCATTCGCCACCGCGGCGCCCACGCCGCAGATCCCGAGCTCGCCGACGCCCTTGGCCTTCATCGGCGAGGACATCGGATCGACCTCGTCGAGGAAGATCACCTCCTGATGCGGGATGTCGGCGTGGACCGGCACCTCGTAGCCGGCGAGGTCGTGGTTGGCGAAGAAGCCGCGCTTGGTGTCGACCGCCAGTTCCTCCATCAGCGCCGAGCCGGTGCCCATCGTCATGCCGCCGATGACCTGGCTGCGGGCCGATTTCGGGTTGAGGATGCGCCCCGCCGCGCACACCGCGAGCATGCGCCGGACCCGGATCTCCGCCGTGTCGGCATCGACCCCGACCTCGACGAAATGGGCGCCGAAGGTCGATTGCTGCTGCTTCTTGGAGAGGTCGCCGAACTCGATGGTATCCTCGGCCGTCAGCTCGCCCCGGCTCGCGGCTTCGCCGAGCGGAACCGCACGGTTGCCGGCCCGCACCTGCCCGTCGGCGAAGACCGCGTCGTCGGAGTTGATGCCGAGACGCTGCGCCACCGCCTCGCGAAGCTTGACGCAGGCCGCGTAGACGCCGGCCGTCGACGAGTTTCCGCCGAACTGACCGCCCGATCCCGACGAGACCGGGAAGGCGGAATCTCCGAGCCTGACCGCCACCTTGTCGAGTGTCACGCCCATCATCTCGGCGGCGGTCTGCGCGATGATGGTGTAGCTGCCGGTGCCGATGTCGGTCATGTCGGTCTCGACCGTGACGGTGCCGGCTCCGTCCAGCCTGACCCGCGCGCCCGACTTCAGGACCATGTTGTTGCGGAACGCCGCGGCCATGCCGACGCCGACGAGCCACTGCCTGTCCCGCACCTGGCCCGGCCGTGCATTGCGCTTGGACCAGCCGAAGGTTTCGGCCCCCAGCTTGAGGCAGCCGACGAGGTCGCGGTGGGAGAACGGGCGCTTCGGGTCCTGCGGGTCGACCTGGGTGTCGTTGCGGATGCGGAATTCCACAGGGTCGATCCCGAGCTTCTCCGCCATCTCGTCCATGGCGACCTCCAGGACCATCAGGCCGGGCGCCTCGCCCGGCGCCCGCATGGCGTTGCCCTCTGGCAGGTCGAGATGAGCGAGCTTCATCGCGGTGAGCCGATTGGCACCGGCGTAAAGCAGCTTGGTCTGGCTCACCGCCGTCTCGGGATCGCCGTCGGGCAGGTTGCCCGACGTGCTCTCATGGGCGATGGCGGTGATCGTGCCGTCCTTGGTCGCGCCGATGCGCACGCGCTGGATCGTGGCCGGGCGATGCGTGGTGTTGTTGGCGATGAGCGGGCGGGTCAGCGCCACCTTCACCGGGCGCTGGAACGCCTTGGCGGCGAGGGCTGCGAGCACCGCGTCGGCCCGCACGAACAGCTTGCCGCCGAAGCCGCCGCCGACGAAGGGCGAATCGAGGCGGACGTTCTCCTTCGACACGCCGAGGATCTTGGCGAGACTGCCATGGCCCCAGCCGATCATCTGGTTCGAGGTCCAGAGCGTGACCTTGTCGCCGTCCCAGGCGGCGATGGTCGCGTGCGGCTCCATCATCGCGTGGCTCTCGTCGGCGGTGGTGTAGCTCTCGTCGAGCGTCACCGGCGCCTGCGCGAACGCCCCCTCGAAATCGCCGACGCGTTCCTCGCCGTCGCCGCCGCTGCCCTCGCTGCTGTCGCCGGGCACGGGCGGCGCGCCCTTCGCCTCGGCCGCGAGATCGAACTTGCCGGCCTCGGGCGCGTAGTCGACCGTCACGAGAAACGCCGCGGCGCGGGCCTGCTCGAACGTCTCGGCGACGACGACCGCGACGGCCTGGTGGTAGTGCTGGATCTCGTCGCCGCCGAACAGGTAGGCGGCGTTCATCATGCCCCGCTCCAGCCGGGGATGCTCCAGGGTCGTCACGACGCCCACGACCCCGGGCGCCGCCTTGGCGGCCGCCGTGTCGATGGCGCGGATGCGGCCCTTGGCGATGCTGGACCCGAGCACGTAGCCGTAGGCCTGGTTCGGCACGACGTCGTGGCGCTCGTAGGCGTAGGGCGCGGTGCCGGTGGTCTTGTACTTGCCATCGATGCGGTCGGTCGGCTTTCCGACGACCTTGAGCTGGTCGATCGGGTTTTGGCCGGCGGGCTGATCGAACTTCATCGCTTTAGGCCCTCGCTTGGTTGAGCGCCGCGGACAGGGTCCGCTCGGACAGCGTCAGCTTGTAGGCGTTCGCGTGCGTCGGTGCGGCGCCGGCGAAGACCTGCTCGGTCACCCCCTTGGCGCCCCGAGGCAGGTCGGCCTCGGCCGCCTCCACCCGCCAGGGTTTCGGCGCCACCCCGCCGAAGGCGACGCGGCCGGACCCGTCCCTGCCCAGGATCGGCGCGTACCCGGACGGCTTCGTAGTTGGAGCTGTCCGTATGGAACGCGGAACTGAGTATACCCGCACCGGGTACCCGGCTCAGCACCACTGCCCCAGCACCATCGCTGTGATAGATCGCGGCGTCGGCGTTGGTGCGCGAG
>NZ_JAKSYA010000115.1:0-8733 GCF_022829485.1 Methylobacterium sp. J-059 | reverse complement strand
CCCTTAGGAAGTGGAACTGGACCATGTCGCTCCTCGCCTGGATCTTGCTCGGCCTGATCGCTGGCTTCATCGGCAGCAAGATCGTCAACAACACCGGCCAGGGGCTCGTCGTCGACATCCTGCTCGGCATCGTCTGCGCCGTCGTCGGCGGCTTCCTGTTCAACCAGTTCGGCCGGCCCGGGGTGTCCGGGGTGAACCTTTACAGCCTGCTCGTCGCCATCGTCGGCGCCGTCGTCGGCGGCTTCCTGTTCAACCAGTTCGGCCAGCCCGGGGTGTCCGGGGTGAACCTTTACAGCCTGCTCGTCGCCATCGTCGGCGCCGTGGTGGTGCTGTGGCTCTACCACGCCTTGGTCGGCCGCCGGCGGGTCCTCTGACCCAGCACGATCCGCTTCCGCCCCCTGGGCCGAAGATCGCCCCCCTCCTTCCAACGAAAGCGTACCGACCATGGCGTTGACGCCCAACACCAGCCGTCCGGCCTATGACCGCGACCTACCGACCACCAGCTTGGCCACCCCGGCCGAGGACATGCGCACGATGGCGCTGCACTCGGTCTCCTGGGGGGCGGTGCTCGCCGGCGCCGTGATCGCGCTGGTCGCCCAGGTCATCCTAAACATGGTCGGGCTTGGCATCGGCCTGTCCACGGTGGACCCTGCCGGCAACGGCACCCCGACGGCAGGCAGCCTTTCGTCCGGCGCCGGCATCTGGTTCGTGATCTCCGGCATTCTTGCCGCCACCGCCGGCGGCTGGCTCGCCGGGCGCCTCTCGGGGAAGCCCGCCAACACCACAACCGCCTACCACGGGCTGCTCGCCTGGGCGGTCTCGACGCTGGTCGTCGTGTACCTATTGTCCTCGGCTGTCGGCGGCATCGTCAGTGGCGCGTCGAGCGCGGTGTCGAGCACGCTCGGTGGTGCCGGCAACTTGATCGGTGGCTCGGTGAAGACCGCAGCGCAGGCTGCTGCCCCGTCGCTGCCGGGCATGGACAACCCGTTCTCGAACATCGAGGGCCAGATCCGCGGCACGACTGGCAAGGATCCGGAGGCCCTGAAGAACGCTGCCGTCAGCGCGATGCGCGCTGCCGTGACCGGTGATGCCGCCCAACAAAAGGATGCGCAAGAGAAGGCTGCCCAGACTCTCGCTCAGGCACAGGGCATCCCGGTCGAGCAGGCCCGGACCCAGGTCCAGCAGTACACCCAGCAGTTCAACGACACGGTCGCGAAGACCAAGGAGCAGGCCAAGCAGGCGGCCGACGCTGCTGCGCGAGCCGGCTCACAGGGGGCGCTCTACGGCGCCCTGGCGTTGGTTCTCGGTGCGCTGTCGGCCTTCTTTGCCGGGCGTGGTGCCGCCGTCGACCCGGTGCTCACCCGAACCACCGTTGCCACCACGATTGAGCGTCGGGTCTGACGGTGAGCGACCCCGCCGCCATCGAGCCGCGTCTCCTCGGGACGCAGGACAAGCTGGCGGCGGAGGTCGCCCTCGGCGAATGCGTGACGCTTCCGCTGATTGAGGAAACCGCTCGCATCGAAAAGCGGGCGGTGGAGACTGGCCGGGTGCGGGTCTCGACCCGCACCGAGGCGGTCGACGAGGTCCTGCGCGAGACCCTGCGCAGCGACATGATTGGCGTCACTCGGGTGCCAATCAACCGGACCCTGGCCGAGGGCGAGACGCCCCCGGTGGTCCGCGAGGAGAACGGGGTGACCATCATCCCGGTCCTGGAAGAGATCCTCGTCGTCGAGAAGCGCCTCGTCCTGCGGGAGGAGGTGCATGTCCGCCAAACCACGGCGGGCGAGGACGTCGAGATGCCGGTGACGCTGCGCAGACAGCACGCCGTGATCGAACGCGTGTCCCCAGAGGGGCACGTCACGGCCCTGGCTTCAGCACAAGAATCGGAGATCGAACCATGACTCAGACCATCACCGCCATGTACGACACCTACCCCGAGGCTACCGCCGCCAAGGCGAAGCTCGTCGCCCTCGGCATTCCCGAGGTCGGGGTACGGATCCTGTCCGGCAGCGAGGCCGGTACCGCCGCCGCTAAGACCCATGAAGAAGGCATGTGGGGCTCGCTGAAGGAGTTCTTCATGCCTGAGGAGGATCGCCACCTCCACGCCGAGGGCCTGCACCGGGGCGGGACCATGCTGACCGCGACCGTCGAGGACGGATACGCGGAGCGGACCTACGACATCCTCGAGGAGCACGGCTCGATCGACATGGATGAACGTGAGGCTTCCTGGCGCAAGGAGGGCTGGACCGGGCAGGCGACCGGCGCGCCGGCCATCGCTACCACCCCGACAGCCGCGACCGGCACCACCGGCCTTCATGCGACGGGAACGACTGAAGCCGTTGCGGCGGACGGGACCGCTCGGGGTACGGAGTACATCCCGGTGGTCGAGGAGCGGCTGAACGTCGGCAAGCGCATGGTCGACAGCGGCCGTGTCCGGGTCCGGTCTTACGCGGCCGAGAAGGCCGTGAGCGAGAACGTCACCTTGCGGGACGAGACCGTGCACGTCGACCGGCGCGTGGTCGATCGGGCAGTGACCCCGGGCGACATGGCGTTGTTTGAGGACAAGGTGATCGAAGCCACCGAGATGCGTGAGGAGGCGGTAGTCTCGAAGGAAGCCCGTGTCGTCGGCGAGGTCGGTATCCGCAAGGATGCGGCCCAGCGCGTCGAGACCATAACCGACAAGGTACGCCACACCGAAGTCGAGGTCACCGACGAGCGCGGCAACGTCGAGCGTACCGGCACTGCCGGCACCGTCTCGCACAAGCCGGTCTGAGCCTCGTCACGGGGGCGGCTGCCGGCCGTCCCCGTCCCGCGTCGACGCATGCACTGGTCATCGGACGCAACCGCCATGATCCCGTTCCGCATCCTTGGCCTGGCAGCCCTCGCGGCCCTGCCGACCGTGACCGCTCACGCCCGCGATCTCGGCGTCTCCGAGGAGGCGCTACGGTCGGCCTGCACCGGTGATTACCTCAGGCTTTGCGCCGGCATCGATCCGAACGGCGACCACGTCGAGGCCTGCTTCCGAGCCAAGATGGCGAGGGTCTCCGAAGCCTGCCGCGGTGCCATCGCCGGATACCGCGTCCTGGAAACCACCAACGAACGGCGCGCGCAGTCGCGGTGAGCGCCCAACCCACCACGAGGAGATGATGATGAGCGACGGCTTTCCTTCGATGACCGCCCTGCTCGGGCTGCTCGCCGTGGCGGGCTACCAGAACAAGGACAAGATCGCCGAGATGCTGAAGGGTGCCTCCGACGCCAACCCCTCCGGCGCTACGCCCGGCCAATCGGGCCTCGGCGGCATACTGGGTAACCTCGGCGGCGCAGGCGCCGGTGGACTGCTCGGCGGGGGCCTCGGCCAGCTTATCGAGCATTTCCGTGGCAACGGTCACGGCGAGGCTGCGGATTCATGGGTCCGGCAGGGCCGGAACACCGAGATCCCGGCCGAGCATATGCATTCCGCCATCGGCCCCGACCTGCTCGCAACCCTGACGAAGCAGACCGGCCTTTCGAGCGACGAACTCCTTTCCAGGCTCTCCCGGGAGCTTCCCTCGGCGGTGGATCGCTACACCCCCGACGGCAGGCTGCCCGCCCATTGAGGCGTTGCACCTGAGGACATCCCGCACGCCGGTCGGGGCCTTTCCCAGCCGGACGCGCCGGTCGACACGACCGCAACGAGCACCGCGACGGTGCCACCCGAGGAACACCACCATGGCCAAGACCGCGCACGCCGAGGCTGCCAAGCACCACGAGGCCGCTGCCAAGTCGCATAAGACCGCCGCCGAGCACCACGAGAAGGGCGACGAGACCGCCGCCGCCAAGCACTCGAAGGAGGCCCATGGCCACTCCGAGAAGGCACACGAGAGCTCGACCAAGGCCCACGGCAAGAGCGCCAAGAAGTAACAGATCTGATCCAACCACCGGACGCGCATCCCGCGCGCCCGGCCTGAGCCTCAGAGAAGAACCATGGACGAGAACCGCATCACCGGCGTGGCGAAGGAACTCGGCGGCAAGGTCCAGGGCGCCGTCGGCGACGTCACCGGCGACCACGAGACAAAGGCCAAGGGCGCCGCCAACGACGCCAAGGGCAACGTCGAGAACCTGTCCGGACAGGCCAAGGACGCCGTGCGCGACGTAGCCGATCAGGCGTCCGACCTTGCGCAGGGTGTCATGAAGCAGGGTCGCGACGCCTTCCCCGACGCCGAACGCGCCTACCGACAGAGCGCCGACACGGTGACGAGCTACGCCAAGGAGTCTCCCTTGATGATAGCCGCGATGGCGGGCGCGCTCGGCTACCTCCTTGCGATGGTCGTTCACGGCCGCCGCTAGGCCGGGCCCCCATCCGCATCACCCCGCAGGTCCGGAGCAGCACCATGAACGATCCCCCCGACCTGCGGGTCAGCCACCCATCGCCGATGGTCCAAAAGGGCAGCACTCTCGCCGGCGGGCTTGGCCGATGCTGTACGTGACCAGGCCAGCGGCTATGCGACCAGCGTAAGACCGAGGCGGCCGGCTTCCCGTCCGAGCTTGCCTGCGTGCTGCGTTCGGGCGGCGGCGAGATCGACGGACAGGCACAGGTGAAGCCGTTCGTCCACGCAGTCGCCGACAAACTCGCTGCACTTTCGGACCGCGTCGCACAGCGCGGGTGGCACGACCTGAACTGCGATGCCGAGGCAATCGCGCGGCGCAACCCGCTGGCAACAAGCCTCGCGGTCAGGGCGCTCGGGTACGGCGTCATTCAAATTCTTCGGTCCGGCAATGGCGATGCCCTCAAGTCCCTCGGTGAGCCTAGGCAGGTCTTGGCGGGTATCCGTGAGCGCCGTCCCGCCATCCACGTTTCTCCTTGGCATTCCCGGTCTGCTCGCCGAGGCCTTGAGTGGAGTCGGCGACCTCATCCGGGGCGAGATCGCTCTGCTTTGCCACGAGATGGCCGCCAACCTGCGATGCATGGTCATCGGCCTCGCGGCGATGGCCGGCGCAGCGGTGTTCTCCGTCGTCGGTTTCCTGATCTTGGTCGACACCTTGGTGAAGTGGCTCACCATCGTCGTCGGCTCGGAAGCGCTCTCCGCTCTGATTGATGGGATCGCCTTCCTCGTCATCGGCATCGTCCTGGCACTGGCCGCCAAGAGACGGTTCTCGCTCGATGGGCTCATGCCGACCCGGACGAGCCGACAGCTTCGGCAAGACGCCGCCGTGATTAAGGAGCACGTGGACGCATGACGAGCGCTGCTGACGAACTGGAGCGTGAGATCGAGGCGAGCCGCGGACGCCTTGATGGGACATTGGACAGTCTCATGCAGCGCCTCACCCCCTCCGGCATCGTCGAGGACATGCTAGGTAGCATCCGCCGCGACGCGACCGGGTCTGGCCTGTACGACAGCGCCTTGGAGGCTGTCCGTCGCATTCCGGTGCCGGTGCTCATGATGTGCCTAGGCGCCGTGATGCTGCTCAAGAGCAACCGTTCGCAGGGAGCCGCCACGTATCAGGCCGTGCGTGCCCTGGACAGGTTCACCTCGCCCACCTCCGTCGTCGCCCCGAACTCGCTGGCAACCGTCCCGAAGGACTCCCGCTGATGCGCCCGTACGTCTCCGAGTTTGCCAGCATCGAGCCGACCGAGTTCTAGCACCACATCCGGAGGGACCCGTCGATGACTACCATGCGGACGCTGATCCATTCCGGAAGCAATGACGACCGCTGGTTCCTCTGCCACGGTGACGACCCGGCGGACGTGTTCGTCTTCCACGAGCCGAATGAGCCATCCGGCGACTCGCCGTCCTGCGTCGTGCTCGCCGCCTTCCTAGCATCCGGCTGCGGATCGCCGGAGCATCATGCGCTGATGACGAGGATTGGGTCGCTGGTCCAAGCCCGGTATGCCGGCTCGGTCCCACCCGTCCGCGGTTCCAAGGCCACCGCCGCTGGTGCCGAACCGACCCCGAGCAAGGCCGCCTTCTCGATCTGACCCTTAGCCCCCCAATCTCGCGAGACCGCCATGGCCATCGACTACCGTTTGGAAATGCAACGACCCCACCGAGCAGTTGGAGAGGGCCGGGGTCAGGGTCATGCCGGCAGGGGCCGTCAGTCCCGTGGCGGGTGACTGCGGTCCCGACGATGCGCCCGCCTCGGCGCCCGCCCCATCGGGCGACGGCGCATGAACGCCGAACGGCGCGAACGCCCGGCGGCCCATCGCGTTCACGATTGAGCGATTGCCCCAAGCCTGCTGCCTTTCTGTGAGATGCGCCAGGGACATTCATTGGAACTGTCATGGTCCATCCCGGCTACGACCCCGCCCTCGTGGCGCTATCCATCGCCATCGCCTTTTTCGCCTCGTACACCGCGCTTGACCTCGGTGCCCGCGTGCGTGGGGCCTCGACTGCCCTGCGCTGGGCCTGGGTCGCCGCGGCCTCCGTGGCGATGGGAGGCGGGATCTGGGCGATGCACTTCGTCGGCATGCTCGCCTTCGAGATGGGCATGCCCGCCGCCTACGACCTCGGCATCACGGTCGCCTCACTGCTGATCGCCATCGTCGCCACTGGCGGGGCCTTCGCCTGGGTTAGCCGCAAGCGGGCCGGTCCTCGCGATGTCCTCGTCGGCGGCCCGCTGATGGGCGTCGGGGTCGCCGGGATGCACTATGCCGGGATGGCCGCGATGCGGGTGCCGGGCAACCTGGCATACAGCGTGCCCGTTGTCGCCGCCTCCGTCGCCATCGCGGTTGTCGCGGCGACCGCCGCGTTGTGGCTGACCTTCCGGCAGAACGACGTCTGGCAAAAGCTGGTCGCCGCGGGCGCGATGAGTCTCGCCGTCGCCGGGATGCACTACACCGGCATGGCCGCGGCGACCGTCACGGCGGAGGTTGCCGGGGCGCATGCCGCGCACGCCGGCGGCGTCGGCCTGGGCCAGCAGCACCTCGCCCTGTACGTTGCGGCCGCGACCTTCCTGATCCTGTTTATGGCCATCGTCGCCTCCTCGTTCGACCAGCAGCGGGTGCAACGGCACCTCCATGCCAGCGAGGAACGTTTCCGGGCCGCCGCCGAGGCGGTCGGCGACATCATCTGGACCGCCGACGCGCGGGGCGCCATGACGGGCCCCCAACCGTACTGGCAGGCCTACACCGGTCAGTCCGAGGCCGGGTGCAAGGGGACGGGCTGGGCGGAGGCGGTACACCCAGACGACGTCGAGCCCACTAAGGCGGCATGGCGCGAGGCCGTAGCGGCGAACAGGGGCTACGAGCTCAAGCACCGCGTTCGGAACCGGGATGGCGAGTACCGCCTGTTCGCGGTCAAGGGACGGCCGGTGCGCAATCCGGACGGAACGATCCGCGAGTGGGTCGGCGTACACGCCGACATCACCGAGCGAGAGGCATACGAGGCGGCGCTGGAGGAAGCCCGCGACGCCGCCGAGGAGCACAGTCGGGCGAAGAGCCGGTTCCTGGCAAACATGAGCCACGAGCTCCGGACGCCGCTGTCGGCCGTGATCGGCTACTCCGAGATGCTGGAGGAGGAGGCCGAGGAGCTCGGTCAGGACAGCCTTCTCAAGGACCTCGGCAAGATCAAGTCGAACGCCCAGCACTTGCTCGGGCTGATCAACGACGTGCTCGACCTGTCCAAGGTCGAGGCCGAGAAGATGGAACTCTACCCCGAGGACATCGACGTCGCTGCCTTCGTCACCGCCGCCGCCGGCACCGTGGAGGCGCTGGTCGCCAAGAAGGACAACGTCCTCGCGTTGGACGTGGCCGACGATGTGGGCCGGGCGCGCACGGACGCGACCAAGCTGCGCCAGTGCGTGTTCAACCTGCTCTCGAACGCGGCCAAGTTCACCGAGGGCGGCACCATCACGTTGAGTGCCGCCCGCGAGGTCGACGTGGATGGCGACTGGCTCCGGTTCACGGTGCGGGACACCGGCATCGGTATGAATCCCGAGCAGGTCGGGCGCCTGTTCGAGCGGTTTACTCAGGCCGACGAGAGCACCACGCGCAACTATGGCGGGACCGGTCTCGGGCTCGCACTGAGCCGCGCTTTCGCCCAGCTTCTCGGTGGCGACATCACGGTCGACAGCGTCGAGGGCCAAGGAACGAGCTTCACACTGCGCGTCCCAGCTGTGGCGCCAGAGTGGGCCGTTGAGGCGGCACCGGCGGTTCCCGAGAACCAGATGACGGTGGGCGACCTCGTGCTGGTCATCGATGACGAGGCCAACCAACGCGAGCTGATGACCCGGTTCCTCGAACGCCAACGCTTCGCTGTCCGCACTGCGGGGGACGGGCGCACTGGGCTCGACCTCGCCAAGTCGCTCAAGCCACGTGCGATCCTACTCGACGTGATGATGCCCGAGATGGACGGCTGGTCGGTGCTGGCCGCCCTGAAGGCAGACCCGGAGACTGCAGGCATCCCCGTGGTGATGGTCAGCTTCGTTGCCGACGCGGCGCTGAGCGCCTCGCTCGGTGCGGTTGAGGCGGTCCCCAAGCCCGTGGACTGGGCGCGCCTCCGGACGATCCTTGACCAGTTCCGGGCGGCCGACGGCGACGTGCTCGTGGTCGACGACGACACCGACATGCGCCACCGCCTCCGGACGGTGCTGGAGCGCAACGGCTGGACCGTCCGCGAGGCCGGGAACGGCTGCGAGGCGCTCGACCAGGTCCGGCACGGCGTGCCACGCCTCGTGCTGCTCGATCTGACCATGCCGGTCATGGACGGGTTCTCGTTTCTCGACCGGCTCCGGGACCTGCCCGGCTGCGCCGAGGTC
>NZ_JAKSYA010000112.1:0-151471 GCF_022829485.1 Methylobacterium sp. J-059 | reverse complement strand
TGGCGAAGCGCTCCTCGCTCTGGCGCAGCGCCGTCTCGGCCTTCTTGCGCAGCTCGAGGTCGGCGAAGGTGAACAGCATGCACGGCTCGTCGCCCAGCTCCATCGGCTGGCCGGCGACGATCACGAACCGTGTGCCGCCGTCCGGCAGCCCGAGGCAGGCTTCCATCTGCGGGACCGTGGTGCCGGCGTTGAGGCGGGCGATCGCGAGGTCGCGGCTGCGCGCGCCGGCGAGCACGTCGACCTCGTAGACGCTGCGGCCGATCACGGCGTCGCGGGTGTAGCCGGTCATCTCGAGGAAGCCGGTGTTGACCTTGACGTGGCGCAGGTCGGACAGGCGGGTGATCACCGCCGGGGCCGGGTTGGCGTTGAAGGTCTTCTCGAACCGCTCCTCCGCCTCGAATTGCGGGGTCACGTTCTGGAGGATCAGCGCGAGGCAGCTCGGCGTCCCGGACGTGTCGGTCGCGACGATGCTGCGGAGCGAATGGACGAAGTCGACGTCCGGCCGGTCGGTGCGGCGCACGTCGACGATGACGTCGTGGAAGGTCTCGCCGCGCACCACCCGCTCGATCGGGTACTGGTCCGGTGGGCGGTTGTTGCGGTAGCGCAGGGAGAACCGGGCCCGGTACTCGTCCACCGTCGCGCCGAGCTCGGCGAGGCTCTCGGCCCCGTGCATGGCGAGCGCGGCCTCGTTCGCCCAGACGATGCGCTGATCGGGCTCGACGAGGATCACCCCTTCGGTCAGGCCGGCGATGATCTGCCGGAGTTCCGATCTGTCGACGCCTGCGGTCACGGGTGGGGCACGTCCTACCAAGGGATCGACCCAGGGTTGGACGATCCCGGCAGCAACAGTTGCGAATGCAACTGGTTCCCGGTCTCGATTGTTTTCACTGGTACGATCGTCACGCCACGTTAGTGACCCGGCCTGGTGCAGGGTCCCCGTGATCGATCCAACGCGTCGGCAGCGTCCGTTGCGGACCGGCCGATCGTCCCGCGATCGGCCGCGTCGCATCAGGTGGAATGCGTGGCGTCCCCGGCAGGGCTCGAACCTGCGACCCCAGGTTTCATACCACTTCGGCTTTCGCCGCCGCGGGCGGGTGCCCGCGTTCGTGGCCTGGACTATCCCTTCGCCCTAGGCGCCCGAAGGCGCCCTTAGGTGCCGCCCGTCTAGTCTCTACACCTTCCCGCGCATGGCACTGCGCGGGCTTGGCTCGGGATCGGCAGGATTCCGGCGACCTGGATCGCCGGGACCGGAAGCGTTCCCCGAATTTGAGCGGATCCGCCGCGCGGTTTCCCGATGCGGCGCCCAATTTGCGTTTAGGAAACCTGTGCTCTGTCCAGCTGAGCTACGGAGACGTACCGGAGGTTTGTACCATCGTCGCCGTGCGAGTCCACTGGGCAACCGCGGCTTCGCCGGTGTGGCCGGATCGCCCTGTGCGGATCGCGTCGATCCGGGGCATGCTGCAGCGGACGTCGGAGCGGGAGTCGTAGCGATGGGATGGACGGGGCGGATGCTCGCGGTCGCGGCCTGCGCGCTCGCCGCCTCGGCCGCCCGCGTCGCGGCGGCGCCGCGATCCGGCACGGCCGAGTGCCTTTCCGGGGACGGACGGACGGAGACCCTGTCCGCGGTCGAGCCCCGCGGCGAGCTCGCGCTGGCCTCCGGCGCTCGCGCGGTGCTCGGATCGGTGCGCTGGCCCGACGACCCGGAGATCGCCAAGGCCGCGACCGAGAGGTTGCTGGCTTTGCGCGGCCGCCCGCTGACCGTCGTCGCCCGCGGCGAGGCCGACCGCTGGGGCCGCCTGCGCATCGACGCCCTGTCGGAGGCGGATGGACCGGTCGACCTCGCGGGGGACCTCGTCGGTGCCGGTCTCGCCCAGGTCGATGCCGGCGAGGGCGACGCCCTGTGCCGCCCGGGGCTGCTCGCCGTCGAGGAGGCCGCGCGCACGGCCGGACTCGGGCTCTGGCACCAGCCGTCGCTCGAGGCCTCGGACGGTCCTGGCCTGCGCGCGGCGGCGGGGCGGTTCGTCGTGGTCCAGGGCACGATCCGCCATGTCGGCGAGCGCCCGAGCCGGACCTATCTCGACTTCGCGGCCCGGGGGGAGGACGGGCTCACGGTCACCGTGTCGAAACGCACTTGGCGCAGGATGCGCGAACATGGTTTGAGTGCGGAGAGGCTCAAGAATGCGCGGGTGCGGGTGCGCGGGGTGGTCGAGATCCGTCGTGGGCCGACCCTCGACATCGCGGTGCCGGAGACGATCGAAGTGCTGGAGGCGCCCACGGCGATCGCCGGCGCGAGCACGGATGGGGAGCGGGCGCTGCGGCGCTGAACGGCATGATGGGCGGCACGACGCGGAGCGGAACGGGAATTGGGCAGGGCGGCCGCGCGCAGGCGCGTCGCGCGCCGGCGCTCGCCCTGCTGCTCGCGCTCTCGGCCTGCGCCGGCGAGCAGACCGGGGCGGTGCTGGTTCCGGCCGTCGTCTCCGTGCCGCCGGAGGCGCCGCGCACCACCGGCCGTCCCGCCAACGTCACGGATGCCGACCACGCCAAGCTCGTCGCCTCCTTCGGCGGGGAATACCGGTCGCCGGCCACCCTGCGCCTGCTCACCGAGGTGACCGACCGGCTGGTCAGGGCGAGCGACCGGCCCGACCAGACCTACGCGGTGACGCTGCTCGATTCGCCCGTGGTCAACGCCTTCGCCCTGCCGAGCGGCCGCCTCTACGTCACCCGCGGCCTCGTCGCGCTGGCGAGCGACACCTCGGAGATCGCGGCCGTGCTCGCCCACGAGATCGCGCACGTCACGCTGAGCCACGCCACCGCCCGGACCGAGCTCGAGCTGCGCTCGCAGCTCGTCAGCCGCGTGGTCGCCGACGTGCTGAACGATCCGGCCACCGGCGCCCAGCTCCAGAGTCAGTCGCGCTTCGCGCTCGCCCGCTTCTCCCGCGAGCAGGAGCTCGAAGCCGATGCGGCCGGCGTGCGCACCCTGGCGAAGGCCGGCTACGACCCCTACGGCGCCGGCCGCTTCCTCACCGCGCTGAACCGGACCCTGGCGCTGAAGGCCGGCGGCGGCACCGCGGCCGAGCCGGACATGCTCGCGACTCATCCGGGCACGGCCGAGCGCATCGGGCTCGTCACTCGTGCCGCGCGGCGCACCGGGGCCCCGGGCGTCGGCACCGACGACCGCGCAGCCTACCTCGCGGCGATCGACGGGCTGGCCTACGGCGACAACCCCGGCGAGGGCGCGGTGCGCGGGCACCGCTTCGTGCATCCGAGCCTCGGCATCGCCTTCGAGGTGCCGGAGGGCTTCTCGATCGAGAACACCCGCAACGCGGTGCTGGGCACCACCAACGAGGGCAGCCGGCGCCTGCTGTTCGACCAGGTCGAGGCCAAGGACGGCCAGACACTCGACGCGATCCTCAAGGCGACGTGGAACGACGCGATCGACCCGGCCTCGATCGATGTCCAGCCGATCGCCGACCATCCGGCGGCGACCGCCCTGTCCCGCGGCAAGGACTGGACCTTCCGGCTCGCCGCGATCCGCGTCGGCGACGCCACCTTCCGCCTGATCATGGCGGCCAAGGGCGCGACCGACCCCGACCCGGCCTTCCGCCGCTGGATCGCGAGCCTGGCCTCGGTCTCGCCGGTCGAGACCGCCTCGCTCAAGCCGCTGCGCCTGCAGATCGTCGTCGCCGCCTCGTCGAACGCCGAGGACCTCGCCCGGCGGATGGCGGTGCCGGACCGCGCGCTGGATCGGTTCCTGGTGCTCAACGGTCTGGAGCGCGGCGTGCCGCTGAAGACGGGGCAGAGCTACAAGGTGGTGGTGGAGTAAGCGGGCCCACCGCCCTCCGGCGCGCGCCGGCCTTGCCACCGGTGCCGCGTTCGCGCGATGCCCGACCCGGCCGACACGCAGGATGCGCACCCGATGATCCGCTTCTACTACAACCTCGCGCCGAACCCGATGAAGGTGGCGTTGTGCCTCGAGGAGACCGGGCTCGCCTACGAGCCGATCCCGGTGGACACGCGCAGGGGCGAGCAGTTCGCCGAGACCTATGCCGCGATCAACCCGAACGCCAAGGTGCCGGCGATCGTCGACGGCGACGCCACGGTGTTCGATTCGAACGCGATCCTGCTGCATCTGGCCGAGAAGGCCGGGGCCTTCCTGCCCCACGGCGAGGCGGCCCGCGGCCAGATGCTGTCCTGGCTGATGTTCGTGGCCACCGGGATCGGGCCGTTCTCCGGCCAGTGCGTGCATTTCCGCCACTTCGCGCCGGAGGCCGAGCGGACGGGATACGCCGCCGAGCGCTACGTGTTCGAGGCGCGGCGCCACTGGGGCGTGCTCGACGCCCACCTCGCCGGCCGCAGCTTCGTGCTCGCCGAGTACGGCATCGTCGACATGGCGGTCTGGGGCTGGGCGCGGATGCTGCCCTTCATGCTCGGCGAGGACGCGATCCTCGAATTCCCGAACGTGAAGCGGCTGCTCGACACGGTGAGCGCCCGCCCGGCGGCGCAGCGGGCGGAAAGCCTCAAGGGCCGGCACGCGTTCAAGGCCGAGGTGGACGACGACGCCCGGCGCTTCCTGTTCCGGTCGATGAAGGTCGGCTGAGTTCCGGCGGCGATCGAAACGCCGACCTCCACTTTCCCTCCCCCCTCTGCGGGGGAGGGCAGGGGACGTCCGCCTCAGGCCGCGGCGAGCGCGCCCATCGACATCGATTCCTTCTTCATCAGCTCGCGGTAGAAGCCGTCGAGATGGGTCAGCTTGTCCGGCGAGCCGTCCTGGATGATGCGGCCGCCCTCCAGGACCACGATCCGGTCGAAGTCCTTGAGGGTCGAGAGCCGGTGGGCGATGGCGATGACCGTGCGGCCCTTCATCAGGTTGGCGAGCGCGTGGCGGATCGCCTCCTCCGACTCGGCGTCCAGCGCCGAGGTCGCCTCGTCGAGGAGCAGGATCGGCGAATCCTTGAGGATCGCGCGGGCGATGGCGATGCGCTGGCGCTGGCCGCCCGAGAGCTTGACCCCGCGGTCGCCGACGATGGTGTCGAATCCTTCCGGCAGGGCGTTGATGAAGTCGGTGCAGTGCGCCGCGTCGGCCGCCTTCCACACGTCCTCGTCCGAGGCCTCCGGCCGGCCGTAGCGGATGTTCTCGCGCAGGGTGCGGTGGAACATCGACACGTCCTGCGGCACGACCGTGATCGCCTCGCGCAGGGATTCCTGCGTCACCCGGTCGATGTCTTGGCCGTTGATCAGGATCTTGCCGCCCTTGGCCTCGTAGAAGCGCTGGATCAGCGAGAACAGGGTCGACTTGCCGCCGCCCGACTTGCCGACGAGGCCGACGCGCTGGCCGGGCTCGAGCACGAGGTCGAAGTCGGTGAAGACCGAGCGCCCGTCCGGGTAGGCGAAGGCGACGTGCTGGAACTCGATGCGCGCGCCGGTGCCCGAGAGCGGCACCGCCTCGGGGTGGTCGATCAGGTCGTGCGGCTGCAGCAGGGTGTGCAGCGCCTCCGAGAGGCGGGCGGTGTGCTGGGTCGCGTCGACGAGCGCCACGGCGAGGTCGCGGGTGGCGGCGAGGATGCGGATGCCCAGCGTGCAGACCAGCACCACCTGGCCGTTGGTCGCCTGCCCCGCCTCCCACATGGTGATCGCCCAGTAGAGCAGGCCGAGCACCGCGAGCACGGTGAGGATCGCGTGCACGATGCGGAGCTTCTCGAGGTAGAGCAGCGAGGAGCGGCGCGCGCGCATCTCCTGGGCGATCGTGCCCTCGAAGCGCACGCCTTCGCGCTTGAACGCCGAGAAGGCGCGCACGAGCGGCATGTTGCCGACGAGGTCCACCATCTCGCCGTCGACGCTCGCGGCCTTCGAGGCGAAGTCGTGGTGCAGCGGCTTGCCGGCCGCCGCCATCTTGAACATCAGCACCACCACGGCGGCGAAGATGCCGGCCAGCACCAGGGCCATCGTGACGTTGACGCTGCCGATGTAGAGAATCGAGCCGAAGGCCGCGACGCAGGGCGGCATCACGTTGAACACGAACATGTTCTCGACCGTGAAGATCGCGTTCGAGGTCGCGGTGATGCGCGAGGCCAGCGTGCCCGGCTGCCGGTCGGCGAAGAAGCTCGGGGAGTGCCCGGTCATGTGCCGGAACAGGTCGCGGCGGATGTCGCCGGTGACGCCGACGAAGGTGAACGAGCCGACGAGCGAGGCCACGCGCCAGAGCATGTTGTCGGCGGCGATGAAGGCGATGAGGACCGCGAGCGCCCCCCAGACGAGGTTCGCCTGCGGCCCCTTGCTCAGCGCGTCGACCACGCCCTTCAGCGCGTAGTCGGTCGAGACCGAGAAGCCGACGGCGCCGAGCACCGCGATTAGGATCACCGCATGCGGCAACGCCCGGCGCCGCAGGTAGCGGCCCACGAAGGCGAAGGGCCGGTCGGCGTATTGGCAGAGGTCTTCCATCGCGATGAGCATCTCGATTTCAGGCGACGCGGAGGGCCGGCGGAAGGGGGAGGGGCGAAGGGGGTGATGACGCGGTGAGCGACGGGGCGGTCGACACGAGGAATGCGTTGGCGGATGGCACTACGACGGGACGCGGATAAAAATAAGCGCCGGCGGGGCAACGCAACAGCCTCGTCAACCGTTGCGTGAGCCCGTTCCTGCGCCGCGCTTTTATCGCACGAAGCTGAACGCCGTTTGACCGGTATGCGATTCCGGTGCCGGACCGCCCCGTGCAGGGCTCGAGAATCCTCATCGTGCCGCCCCGCGCCGGGTCTCGGGCATGATCAGCGCGACAAGGGCGAAGGCGCCGGCCCCGACGAGCGCCAGCCCGAGGAAGGCGGTGTGGCTGCCGAGCCGGTCGGCCAGGATTCCGGCGAGCGAGGTCGAGAGCGCGGCCCCGATCCCCATGGCGGTGCCGACGGCGCCGAGCGCGAGGTTGAACCGACCGGTGCCGCGGGTGAGGTCGGAGACGACGAGGGGCACCATCACCCCGAGCACTGCGGCCGAGATGCCGTCGAAGACCTGGATCGAGACCAGCATGTAGGGGTTGTCGGTGTAGGCGAAGAGCAGGCCGCGGATCGGAAGCGCGGCGAACCCCGCCAGCAGCACCGGATAGCGGCCGAAGCGTTCCGCCGCCCGGCCGACGGCGGGGGCCAGGACCGCCAGCACCGCCTGCGGGACCATGATGCAGGCGGCGACGAGCGCCGTCGCGGTCTCGCTCGCCCGCAGCGTCAGGACGCTGCCGACGAGCGGCAGCATCGCGGCGTTGGCCAGGAAGAACAGCGTCATGCAGGCCGCGAAGCTGAGGAGCGCGCGGTTGGTCAGCAGGGCCTTCACGCCGCCCGCCGCCGCGTCGCCGCTGCGGGGCTCGGCCTCCTGCGTCCGCACGCCGGCATCGATCTCCTCGGCGCGGATCGCCGAGAGCGCCATGATCGTCGGCACCACCAGGGCGGCGGTGAGGTAGAACACCGCGTCGTTCGACAGGTAGTAGCCGCAGGCGCCCATGCCGGCGGCGGCGACCGCGTTGCCCATCGCCTGGAAGCTGGCGTTGCGCCCGAGGCGCTCGCCGGCGCGGGCATGGCCGACGAGGCCGATGCTGATCGCGGCGATCGCCGGCGTCAGGATGCAGCTCGCGGCCGAATGCACCGCCATCGCGAGCAGGACGATGAGGAAGTTCGGCCACAGCGCCAGCGCCAGCGCGCTCGCCGAGATCGCGGTGACCGACACGCCGGCCGCGAACCGCTTCGAGCGCATCGCGTCGACGAAGGCGCCGCCGGGGACCTGGCCGAGCAGGCTGACCAGGCTGCCGACGGTGAGCGCGAAGCCGATGTCGGACTGGGTCCACTTAGACTGGGTGAAGTACACCGCCAGGAACGGGCCGAACCCGGTCTGCAGGTTGGCGACGAAGAAGGCGAACAGATCGAGCCCGCGACGGCTCGCGCGCGACAGCCCGTCCGCGCCGGCGGCCGTGGGCGCCGGCTCGACGGTCGGCTCGCGCAGCCGGACCGGACGGGCGCGGACCTCGTGGTCGAGCCTCGCCTGGCGCTGCGCCTCGCGGGGGGGGATGACGCGGCGGTCCTTCGGTCGCGCCACCGTCACTTATCGGGCACCTTCTCGGCGGCCGGCTTGTCCGCGGGCTTCGCGGCGGGCGCGGGCGCGGGCGGCGCCGGCACGGCGGCAGGCGCCGGTGCGGCCGTGGGTGCGGGCGCGGGCTGGGCGGCGGCCGGTGCCGTCGCCTGCTCGCCGTCCGGGCCGGGGCTCGCCGGGCCGAGGACCACGATCGGCTCGCCGGCCTTGTACTCGGGCGAGACGCGGACCTGGTTGCGGCTCAGCTGCAGCGACAGCCGCCCGACCTTGCCGTCGGAGGTGAAGCGGAGCGCCCGCCAGTCGACCGCGATCTTGCGCGAGCCGACGCCGAGGAAGCCGCCGAAATCGATGATCGCCGCGCGCGGGCGCCCCTCCTTGTCGATGATCAGGTCGATCACCCGGCCGAGCTCGTCGCCGTTGGCGCTGCGCACGCTCTTGCCCAGCACGCTCTCGTAATCCTGGGTGTCGAGGACGGTGGCGGGGGTGCCCTGCTGGGCCTGCGGCGGCGCGGTCGGGGCGACCGGGGGCGGCGCGGCCGGTGTCGCCGGCGCGGTCTCGCTGCCGGCCGGCGGGGTCTGCGGCGCGGGCGTCTGCGCCATCGGCGCCTGAGCCATGACGGACGCGCTCCCGAGGAGGGCGGTCCAGAGGGTGATCGTCGCGGTCGCGATCATCCGGATCGGTGTGGTCACGCAAGGTCCTCAAGTGCTGGCGTCGGCGCGGCGCGGCCGTGGCGACGCGCGGGTGTCTCCGCCGCATCGTCACGGGTTACGAGAGCACGACCTTCGCATGCCGTTCGACCAAGGCGAAGTTGTGAATCGCGTCCGGTCGCCCGACCCGCACGTTTTGGTGTGCAGGTTTCGCGCCGCACGTTTCGGGCCGCGTGCATCCGCTCCGATGCCCCCGATCGGTCGGCGAAGGCCTCGCGCCGCGTCCCGGGATGGACGCGGCGGCGTCTGGTTTTCGCCCAAACTGCATCGTAGAGAGGCCGTCAACGACATGACGGCGGCCCGGTCCCACCTTGGCCGCCACGAGAAGACAGGACTTCACCGCCCATGGCTGCCTCGCCTCTGCCTGCCTCGCCTCTGCCTGCCTCGCCTTCGACCGCCGCGGGTCGCCTCCGCCGCCCGCTCGCGCTGACGGCCACCGCCCTCTGCCTCGGCGCGGCCCTGGCCGGATGCCAGGCGCTCGGCGGGGCGCTGGGCGGCGGCGGCGGCGTGATGCCGGCGGCCGAGGTCGGGCCGCCGCCGTCGCTGCGCGGCGCCCTTCCGGGCCGCGAGGCGCGCATGGTCAACGTCGATGCCGACGGGCGCCCGCTGGCGACGGCGCCGACCCGGACGCTCGACCTGCCCAAGGACAAGCGCAACGACGCGCGCGCCGCGAACGACGGCGCGCGCCGCATCCGCCGCGAGGAGATCGACGGCGAGCCCACCAGCGGCGGGTCGTCGGGCGGCATGACGCCGTCCCTGACGCCCGGCGGCAGCGTCGGCCTCGGCGGCAAGTTCTGATCGTCAGGCCGCTTTCGGGCCGCGACCGTAATAGTCGTCGAGCCGGCCGCCATAGGCCGGATCGGCGAAGCCGTCCTCGCCGGCGCCGTGGCTCGGCGCGCCGGCGAGCGTCGCCGGGTCGATGTCCACCACGTAGCCGCCGAGCGCGACGCTGTAGGTCAGCGCCTTCCACGGCAGCGGGTGGTGGTTCTCGCCGAGCCCCAGGAACCCGCCGAAGGCGAGCACCGCGTAGGCGACCTGGCCCGAGACCTTGTCGACCATGAAGTTGTGCACCGCGCCGAGGTGCTTGCCGGCGGCATCGTAGACCGCCGTGCCCTCGACCTTGTTGGAGGCGATCAGCCGGACGGTCTCGTCGATGGCGACGCCCTCGGCCGAGGGGTCGAGCTCCATCGAGCCGGCCTTGCGGATGCTGCGCTCGTTGGGAAGATCTGTCGGCATCGCGATACCCTTTCGCAAGACTGCACGGACCCGGCATCCCGGGCGTTCGCAGGGGAAAGCTCGGACCCGCGATGGGTTCCGCGGGCCCCTTCAGCCTTCCGGGCCGGCTTCTGCCTCGGCGCGCCGCAGGGCGACACGGTTGCGCACGCCGCGGCTCGCGAACAGCATCTCGGTCCCGAAGGCGACCAGCGCCAGGAGCGTGCACAGGATCGCCGTGCCGAACAACGCGAACAGCACGCCGGCCACGGTGGCGTCGCGCAGCGCGCCGACGAACAGCGTCAGGACGGCGCCGCAGGTCGAGACCCCCGAAAGCGCCGCGAGCACCACGGCCGCGTCGAGCAGCAGCGCCCGCAGCCGCAGGCGGTCGAGCCGGTGGCCGAGGCGGCGGCGCTCCGCCTCGCTCGCGCCCGCGAGCAGGCTCGACGCCCGCTCCGCCTGATCCGACACGCGGGCGAGGCGCGCGCCGAAGACGTTGAGCAGGGTCGCAACCCCGGACAGCAGGAACACCGGCGTCAGCGCCACCTGGATGATGTGCGCGATGCCGTCGAGGGTGTTCGGCTCGAGGCTCGACATGGGCAGAGGTTTCCGCGGCGCGAGGAGGAAGGCGGGAGGGCCGTCCTCCGACGCCGCCAACGTCCGGGCGGCCGGACGGTTCGCGAGGATCCGGCGTCCGCTCCGGCCTTCGCGCCCTCAGATCAATCCGCCGCCATGCGGGTGATCGCAAGCATTCGGCTCGGCGGCGATGCCGATGCCGAGCCCGAGGACCAGGGCGAACGCGGAGACGAAAGCGAGGGCGAGGGCGGTGCTGACCATGCCCGGATCTGTCCTCCGGTTGGGTGAAGAAAGGGTTTCGCGGCGCGAAAACCGGTGCCGAACCCGCCCGCCGGCGCCACACCCTGTGGATGATGAAGGGAACTGTTCCAGTTTTCCCTTGGAACGGCTGCGCTAGCCCTTAGTTCTTGCTGCTATGCTCACCCCTGCTGCGGGGATGTCACGTTCACGCTCGCAGCGAGAACCGGAGGAACCCCATGGCAACCAAGACGACGGAAAAGGCCGCCCCGAAGGCTGCGAAGGAGACCAAGGACGCCAAGCCCGCGAAGGCTGCAGCCCCCAAGGCGACCAAGGCCGCCGCCGGCGCCAAGCCGAACGCCCTGCAGCAGCCGCTGAAGCCCTCGGCCGATCTCGGCGCCATCGTCGGCACCAGCCCCATCCCGCGCGGCGAGGTCGTCAGCAAGGTCTGGGAATACATCAAGAAACACAACCTCCAGAACCCGGAGAACAAGCGCGAGATCCTCGCCGACGACAAGCTCAAGAAGGTCTTCGGCAAGGACAAGTGCAGCATGTTCGAGATGAACAAGCACCTCGCCGCCCACCTCAAGGCCTGAGCCGCGCCGGACCCGTCGTCGGGTCGATCCGGAGACGCGGTTCCCGGATCGTCCTGCTTCGACGGTGCGCTCGAACGGGGCGGCGCCACGCCGCCCCGCGCGACCCGATCAGGCGTCAGGCGATGTTGCGCAGGACGCCGCCATCCACTCGAAGCGCCGCGCCGCTGGTCGCGCTCGCCGCCGGGCTGCAGACATAGGCCACCATGTTGGCCACTTCCTCGACGCTGGCCAGCCGTCCGATCAGCGATGTCGGGCGGTGCTCGGCGACGAACTGGCGGCCGAGGGCGTCGAGATCGGCCTCGCCCGATCCGCCGGCCATCTGCTTCATGAAATCGGCGACGCCCTCAGACAGGGTCGGCCCCGGCAGCACGCTGTTGACCGTGACGCCGGTGCCCGAGACCGTCTCGGCGAGCCCGCGCGAGACCGCGAGCTGCGCCGTCTTCGTCATCCCGTAATGGACCATCTCGACCGGGATGTTGATGCCCGACTCGCTGGCGATGAAGACCACGCGGCCCCAGCCCCGCGCCACCATCCCCGGCGCGTAGGCGCGCGACAGCCGCACGCCGCTCATCACGTTGACGTCGAAGAAGCGCTGCCAGTCGCCATCGGGGATGTCGAAGAACGGCTTCGGCTCGAAGATCCCGGTGTTGTTGACCAGGATGTCGACGTCCGGCAGCGCCGCGACCAGCGCGGCGACCCCATCGGCCGTCGCCACGTCTCCGACCGCCGCGAAGGCCTCGCCGGCCTGGGTCTTCCCGCGCAGGGCCGCGATGGCCGCCTCGACCCGTTCCGCGGTGCGCCCGTTGATGCCGACGCTGGCGCCGAGGTCGAGGAGCGCCTGGGCGATCCCGAAGCCGATGCCGCCGGTGGAGCCGGTGACGAGGGCGCGGCGGCCCTTCAGGTTCATGTCCATTTCGGTCGATCCCTGGTTGCCGCGATGTCTCGCGATGCCGATCAACGCGCCGGTCCGGCCCCGGGTGGCATGCAGCCTATCCGGCTCTGCCCCGCCGCAGAACGCTGGCGCAGCCGCCGAACACGGCGAGCGCCACCGCGGACCACAGCGCCAGCGACACCGCCCGCTCCGGCCCGGCGCCCTGGGTCATCCCGAAGATCACCGCCACCATCGCCGCGCCGAGGGACTGGCCGGTGAGCCGCGCCGTCGACTGCATGCCGCTCGCCCCGCCGCTGCGCTCGCGCGGGGCGGCGGTGATGATGACCTTGTTGTTCGGCGTCTGGAACAGGCCGAAGCCGAGGCCGCTCAGCGTCAGCCGCCAGACGATGTCGAGGGTCGCCGGGTGCGCCGGCAGCAGCGCCATCGCGGCGATGCCCGACGCCATCAGCGCGAGGCCGATGCCGCCGAGCAGCCCCGGCGGGTAGCGGTCGGCGAGCCGCCCGGCGACCGGCGCCATCGCCGCGATCGCGATCGGCCAGGGCGTCATCAGGAAGCCGGTCTGCGTGCCCGAGAGGTGCAGCACGTCCTGGAAATAGAAGGGCAGGGCGATGTAGGCGCTCATCTGCGCCGCGAACGAGGCGATCGAGGTCGCCATCGACAGCGCGAAGGCCGGGATCCGCAGGAGGTCCACCGGCAGCAGCGGAGCCCGCAGGCGCAGCTGGTACAGCACGAACACCGCGCCGACCGCGACGGCGCCCGCGATCTCGGCGAAGGCGATCGCCCGCCCGTCGGCGTCGCCGAGGCGGTCGACGCCGACGATCAGCAGGCCGAAGGTCAGCGCGTTCAGCACCGCGCTCAACGCGTCGAAGCGCGCGCCGCTGCGCGGCGTCGCCGGCAGCGTCCGCGAGGCGACGAGGAAGGCGAGGCCGCCCACCGGCAGGTTGACCAGGAACAGCCACGGCCAGGACGCCACCGAGAGGATCGCGGCGGCGACCGTCGGGCCGGCCGCGGAGGCGACGGCGACGACGAGCGCCACGTTGCCGACGCCGCGGCCGATCATCCGGTGGGGATAGATGAAGCGCACCAGCGCGATGTTGACGCTCATCACGCCGGCGGCGCCGAGCCCCTGCGCCAGGCGCCCGGCGATCAGGAAGCCGAGGCTCGGCGCGAAGGCGCAGGCGAGCGAGGCCGCGACGAACGCCGCCAGCCCGGCGAGGTACACGCGCTTGTAGCCGAGGATGTCGCCGAGGGAGGCGAAGGGCAGGAGCGCCGCCGTCACCGCGATCTGGTAGCCGTTGACCACGAAGATCGCCGCGGCCGGATCGACCGCGAGGTCCTTGGCCATCACCGGCAGCGCCACGTTGACGATCGCCCCGTCGAGCACCGCCATGGTCATGGCGAGCGACACCGCCGCCATCGCCAGCAGGCGCTCGCGCGGGGGAAGCCCGTCGGCCGGCCTCGCGGCGGCCGGGCTCCCGTCGCCGAGGCAGCTTGCCGCCTGCGCTTCCTCCTCCGCCCCGCGGATCGCGCGTCGTCCGGACGATCCGGCCGTCTCGGTCATCGTCGAAAACCTCGTTCTGGGCCGACCCCGGCCGGGCCCGCCGCCGTGGGTTCGCCTGGCGCTTGCGCCCGCACATAGCGGCTTCACGCAGGCTTGAGCAGCGCGCCGGTGACATGGCCGCAGGATCCTTCGCCCGTGCGCCGCTTTTCCGCCTGCGCGACGCGCCATCGCGTCGACGCCTCGATCCGACGGATGACGCCCCGATGCCGACGATGACGCGGACCACCGCCCTGCTGCTCGCCCTGTTGCCGCTGATGCCGATGGCGGCGCCGGCGCAGGAGGCACCGCCGCTCGGGATCGGCCTGGAAGGCTTCGCCTACCCGTATCCGGTGCGCTTCCTCGCGCTGTCGCGCGACGGCGAGGCCCAGCGCCTCGCCTACATGGACGTGGCGCCGACCGGCACGGCCAACGGCCGCACGGCATTGCTGCTGCACGGCCGCAACTTCCCGGCGAGCTACTGGGCGCCGGTCGTCGCGGCGCTGACGGGCGCGGGCTACCGCGTGGTCGCGCCCGACCAGCTCGGCTTCGGCAAGTCCTCGAAGCCCATCGGCCCGTTCACCTTCGACGCGATGGCCGCCGACACCGTCGCGCTGCTCGATCACCTGGCCCTACGCCGGGTCGACGTGGTCGCCCACTCGATGGGCGGGATGCTGGCCGTGCGGTTGGCACGCAACGCCCCCGACCGGGTCAACAGCCTCGTCCTCGAGGCGCCGCTCGGCCTGGAGGATTACCGCTTCAGCGTGCCGCCGGTCGCCAACGACACCCTGCTCAAGCGCGAGGGCGAGCTCACGGCGGCCGCCTACCGCCGGCAGCTGATGACCAGCTACGCGCTCTCGCTGCCGGAATCGGCGATCGAGCCGTTCGTCGAGGTGCGCGAGCGGGTGAAGGGAGCGGGCGAGTATCCGCGCTGGCTGCAATCGTTCGTGAACTCCTACACCATGATCTGGGGCCAGCCGGTGGTGCACGAGATCCCGCTGCTCCCGATGCCGACCCTGTTCGTCATGGGCGGCGCCGACCACAACGCGCCGGGCAAGCCCTACGCCCCGCCGGACCTCGCCGCGAGGATGGGCCGCAACGCCGACAACGCGACGGCGCTGGCCGCGAGGATGCTGAACGGCCGGGCGATCGTGTTCGCGGGCATCGGCCACCTCGTCCACATGGAGGCGACCGACCGCTTCGACGCCGCGATGCTGGAGTTCCTCGACGGGCATTGACCGCCCGGTGTCGCGGCGGAGGCCCGCGAACGGAGGAAGGCCGGGCACGATGCCCGGCCTCGGAGCCGCCCCGGAAAGCCCGGCGGCTCAGGCGGCACGAACGGTGGCGAGGAAGCGGGTGACCTCCGCGCCCAGGTGCTCCGACTGACGCGACAGTTCGGACGCCGAGGCCAGCACCTGCGCGGCCGCGGCGCCGGTCTCCTCCGAAGCCTGCGCGACGCCGGCGATGTTGCCGGTGACCTCGCTCGTGCCGGCGGAGGCCTGCGCGACGTTGCGCACGATCTCCTGGGTCGCCGCACCCTGCTCCTCCACCGCCGCCGCGATCGACGCGGCGACCGCGTCGATCTCACGGATGCGCGTCGAGATGGTCCCGATCGCCTGCACCGCCCCTTGCGTCGAGGTCTGGATCTGGGCGATCTGGCTGCCGATCTCGGCGGTGGCGCTGGCCGTCTGGTTGGCAAGCTCCTTCACCTCGGCGGCGACCACCGCGAAGCCGCGCCCGGCCTCTCCGGCGCGCGCCGACTCGATGGTGGCGTTGAGCGCCAGCAGGTTGGTCTGGCCGGCGATGTTCGAGATCAGCCCCACCACGTCGCCGATCTTGGCGGCCGCCTGGCTCAGTTCGTGAACCAGGCGTCCGGTCTGCTCCGCTTCGGAGACCGCCGTCTGCGCGAGGTCGGCCGAGCCGGAGACCTGCCGCCCGATCTCCTGGACCGACGAGCCGAGCTCTTCCGCCGCCGCCGCCACGGTATTCACGTTGGAGGCCGCCTCCTCGGCGGCGGCCGCCACGGTGGACGATTGGCTGGCCGTCTCCCGTGCGGTCGCGGTCATCGTCTGGGCGGTGGCCTGCAGCTCGGTGGCGGAGGAGGACACCATGCCGACGATGCCGCCGACCGCCCGTTCGAACCCGTCGGCCAGCTCCGTCATGACGCGCTTGCGCTCGGAGGCCGCCGCCGCGTCGGCGATGCCCTTGATCTCCGCCTGCTCGGCGGCCTTCCGGGCAACCATGGCCGTGATGCCTTCGACGGCCCGGCCGACGGAGCCGACCTCGTCGCCGCGGCGCGCCTCGGCGATCTGCGCATCGATCTCGCCGTTTTCCATACGTCGGAGGACGACGACCAGCCGACCCAGCGGACGCGTGATGCCGACGATCGACACCAGGGTCGCGGCGACGAGGCCGACCAGGAGGCCGAGAGCGGCCAGCGCCATCAGGGTGTAGCGCGTCGCATTCGTCTGATCGCTCAGGACGTCGGACTGATGCTCCATATAAGCGGCAATGTCGTGCGCGAGCCTGCTGCCTTCGTCCGTCATGGTGGCGAAGGTCGGATCGATGGCGCGGTGCACGAGGGCTATGGCGTCCGCGTTCTCGTTCGCGGTCCCGAGCCTGCGCACCTCGGTCACGTCCTTGAGGAACCGGTCGACCCGGGCGTTCTGCGCCTCGACGCGCGCGCCGAAGGCAGGCGCCTGCTCGCGGAGGTCGGCCAGCGCCTGCCTCATGTTGGGCAGCACCGCCTCGAAGCCCGCATTGGCGCTCTTGATCTGGGCCTCGTCGGTCTCGGCGATGATGCGGTAGACCCAGTAGTTGAGCTCGAACATCAGGCCGTTTGCCCGGCGCGCGCTCGCGACACCTTTCGCCTCGTGGACGATCAGGAGGCTGTAGGCGTCGTCGATCGTGGTCATGCGCGCCTGCGCATACCAGACACACCCACCGACGACGACGGCGATCGATGCGATCACGGCAATGAGCTTCGGCAGGATTTTGATGTTTGAAAGACGGAGCATCGATCTATCCGATCACGTTGAACAGCCGAAGATCGCCCAAGATCGCTTAAATCGCGGTTAACCAATACCTCTGCGGATCTTGGAGTGGGCTCACGAATGCTCACGGCTTCGTGAAAAGATGCACGATCGACGCGATCGATGTCCGCCTCGGCTCGATGCCGCTCGGCGCGGTCGACCGATCAGCCGGCTCCGAGGCGGCCCCGCCTGAGCAGGAACACCCCCTGCGCGCCGATCAGGTTCCAGAACCACCACGGCATCGAGAAGCGCATCGGCCGTCCGCGCGCGTCGAGCGCCGCCGCCTTCTCGATGTGGGCATCGACCGCCCGGCACAGCTCGACGAAGTCGCGCATGGTGCAGTGGTGGATGTTCGGCGTCTCGTACCAGGCTTCCGGCAGGATCTCGGTGATCGGCATCCGCCCGCGGAAGGCGAGCTCGGCCCGCACCCGCCAATGACCGAAGTTCGGGAACGAGATCACCACCTGCCGGCCGATGCGGAGCAGGTGCTCCAGCACGATGCGCGGGTTGCGCGTCGCCTGGATGGTCTGGGACAGGACCACCACGTCGAACGCGTCGTCGGGGTAGTTCTCGAGGTCGGTGTCGGCGTCGCCCTGGATCACCGGCAGGCCGCGGGCGAGGCAGGCGTTCACGCCCTCGCGCGATAGCTCGATGCCGCGCCCGTCGACGCCGCGCCGGTCGCGCAGCAGCGCCAGCAGCGAGCCGTCGCCGCAGCCGATGTCGAGGACGCGCGCGCCGGGCGGCACCAGCCCGAGGACCACGAGGTGGTCGACGCGGGCGCCGCCGGATTCGGGCGTGCGCGGCAGGTCGTCCGCCGCCTCCCAGGGCGTGCCGGAGGCGGCGTCGCCGAAGGACAGGTCCTCGCGCCCGCTCACAGCCCGCGCGCCCGGGCGGCTGCGTCGATGAACCCGCGGGCCGCCGAGAACAGCGTCGGCTCGTCGAGGAGGAACGCGTCGTGGCCCTTGTCGCTCTCGACCTCGACGAAGGCGACCGGGGCCGAGGCGGCGTTCAGCGCGTGCACGATCGCCCGGGAATCGGCCGTGGGGAACAGCCAGTCGGAGGTGAACGAGATCACGCAGAACCGCGTCTTCGTGCCCTTGAAGGCGTTGGCGAGCACGCCGCCGTGGTCGGCGGCGAGGTCGAAGTAGTCCATCGCCCGCGTCAGGTAGAGGTAGGCGTTGGCGTCGAACCGCTCGACGAAGCTCAGGCCCTGGTGGCGCAGGTAGCTCTCGATCTGGAAGTCGGCGTTGAACGAGAAGGTCGGCGCCGAGCCGCCCTGGAAGCGCCGCCCGAACTTCCGGTGCAAGGCCGGCTCGGACAGGTAGGTGATGTGCGCGCCCATCCGCGCGACGCCGAGGCCCTTCGAGGGGCGCGTGCCGGCCTCGAGATAGCGACCGTCGGCCCAGGCGGGGTCGGCCATGATCGCCTGCCGGCCGACCTCGTGGAAGGCGATGTTCTGCGCCGAATGGCGCGCGCCCGTGGCGATCGGCATCGCCGCGAACACGCGCTGAGGGTAGAGCGAGGCCCATTGCAGCACCTGCATCCCGCCCATCGAGCCGCCGATGCACAGGAACAGGTCCGCGATGCCGAGATGGTCGAGCAGCATCGCCTGGGCGCGGACCATGTCGCGGATCGTGACCAGCGGGAAGTCGAGCCCGTAGGCCGAGCCCGTCGCGGGGTCGATCGAGGCCGGGCCGGTCGAGCCCATGCACGAGCCGATCACGTTGGAGCAGACGACGAAGTAGCGGTCGGTGTCGATCGGCTTGCCCGGGCCGACCAGCGTCGTCCACCAGCCGGGCTTGCCGGTGACGGGATGGGGGTGGGCGAAGTGCTGGTCGCCGGTGAGCGCGTGGCAGATCAGCACCGCGTTGGTGCGCGCGGCGTTGAGGGTGCCGGCGGTCTGGTAGGCGACCTGGAACGGCGCGAGCGCGGCGCCCGAATCCATGGTCAGCGGCTGCCCGGCCTCGAACCGCGCGACGAGCCCCGCCGGGTCGCGCGCCTGCGACGGCTCGCGGCTGCGGATCTCGGGCTCCGTCGCGGAGGCGGCCGTGACGGCCGTATCGAGGGGATTGTCCATGAGGCGTCTGGAAACGGCTTCTCGCGCGCCGGAGGGACCGAAGGAATCGCGAGGCCGCCCGCTTCCCGCGCCCGCCGCTGCACCGGACGTAGTGTGCCCGCCGCCGAGCGTCAACGAAAGGAGCCGCCGGAAGGCCGTTCATCCGCCCTCCGTTGTCGATCGCACGGCCCTGCTGCGCTGGCCCTTCGGCGCGGCGGGCCGTAAACACGCGCGAGCAGCCCCGTCCTCAGCTTGTCGAACCATGCGCTTCCCCAAACGAGCCGCGCCGCCGATGGAAGACCTCGCCGCCCTCCGGGCCGAGATCGATCGGATCGACGCCGAGATGCACGCGCTGCTGATCCAGCGCGGCGGGATCATCGACCGGCTGATCGCGGTGAAGGGCACCTCGGCCTCGGGCTCCGCCTTCCGTCCCGGTCGCGAGGCCGCGATGATGCGGCGCGTCGCCGAGCGCCACCGCGGGCTGCTGCCGCTCGACACCGTCGAGGGGATCTGGCGGGTCATCATCGCGACCTTCACCTACGTCCAGGCGCCGTTCTCGGTGCATGCCGACATCTCCGCCGGCGATCCGGCGATGCGCGACTCCGCCCGCTTCCACTTCGGCTTCACCGTGCCCTACCGGCCCCACCCGACCTGCGCCGCGGTGATCGAGGCGGTGGCGGCCTCGCGCGGCGACCTCGGCATCTTCCGCTTCGACCCGCGCGCCGCCCAGGTGCCCGCGAAGGGGTCGGCGAAGGGAGAGGCCTGGTGGGAGGGCCTCATCGGCGCGGGCCGGCCGAAGGTGATCGCCCGGCTGCCCTTCATCGAGCGGCCGGCCCACCCGGCCGGCACGCCGGTCTTCGTGGTGGCCAAGCCCCTCGACGATCCGGCGGCGGCGCAGCGCGACTGGGTGCTGTGGGCGGTGCGCTGCGGCGCCTGGACGGAGGAGGCCGAGCGCGCCGTGCAGGGGCTCTACGGCGAGGTGGTGGCGCGGGCCAAGCCCAAGGGCGAGGTCGAGCGCCTGCTGCTGGCGGTGCCGGGCGGCGTTGGCACGCGCCAGCTCGCCGAGGCCCTGGACGGGGCGGGCGCGGCGGTGTCGAGCCTCGACGAGACCGGCAGCCACGCGGCGCGGTTCCGGGTGTGAGGGCCGCCGGGCGCCCGATCCGGTCGCGCCCCGCTTCATCGCGGCGCGAAATGCTGTAGACGGGCGCCACCCGCGTTTCTTCTGCAGGCTGCGAACACCAATGTCCGCCTCTCCCCGTCTCCGCCCGGTGCCCCGTCCGGGCGTCCTGGCGATCGACCCCTACGTGCCCGGCAAGAGCGGGGCGCCGGGTCACGCCAAGATTCACAAGCTGTCGTCGAACGAGACGCCGCTCGGCCCGAGCCCGGCGGCGATGGCGGCGATGCAGGCGGCCACGGCCAAGCTCGAGAACTATCCCGACGGCACCTCCACGCTGCTGCGGACCGCCATCGCGGCGCGCTACGGCATCGACGCGGGCCGCGTCGTCTGCGGCGCGGGCTCGGACGAGCTGCTCTCGCTGCTCGCCTACGCCTATATCGGCCCCGGCGACGAGGGCGTCTTCTGCGAGCACGGGTTCCTGGTCTACCGCATCGCCATCCTGGCGGCGGGCGGCACCGCCGTGGTCGCTCCCGAGCGCGACCTCACCGCCGACGTCGACGCGATCCTCGCCGCCGTGACCCCGCGGACGAAGATCGTCTACGTCGCCAACCCCAACAACCCGACCGGCACCTACCTGCCGCTGGCCGAGGTGCGGCGCCTGCATGCCGGCCTGCCGGGCGACGTGCTGCTGGTCCTCGACGGCGCCTACGCCGAGTACGTCCAGGCGGACGACTACGCGGCCGGGCTCGAGCTCGCGCGCGACGCCGACAACGTCGTGATGACCCGCACCTTCTCGAAGATCCACGGGCTCGCCGCCCTGCGCGTCGGCTGGATGGTCGGGCCGGCCCACGTGATGGACGCGGTCAACCGCATCCGCGGGCCGTTCAACCTGTCCACCGCTGGCATGGCGGCCGGGGCGGCGGCGCTCGCCGACGAGGCGCACGCCGCGACGGCCGCCGCCCACAATGCCGAATGGCTGCCGCGGATGATCGCGGGCGCCCGCGCGCTCGGCCTGACCGTGACGCCGAGCGTGGCGAACTTCATGCTCGTGCATTTTCCCGACGTGCCCGGCCGCACGGCGGCCGACGCCGACGCCTTCCTGACCGGGCGCGGGGTGATCGTGCGCCGGGTGGCGGCGTACGGGCTGCCGAATGCGCTCCGCGTGACGATCGGCAGCGTCGAGAGCAACGAGGCCTTCCTCGGCGCGCTCGGCGCCTTCGTCCGAGGCGACCATGCCTGAGGCCGCGCCGCTCGGCTGCCTCGCCATCGTCGGCCTCGGCCTGATCGGCTCGTCGATCGCCCGCGGCGCCCGCCGCTACGGGCTGGCCGAGCGCATCGTCGCGATCGACGCGGACGCCGCCGTCCGCGCGCGGGTGCTCGATCTCGGCATCGCCGACGACGTCACCGGCGATGCCGCCGCGGGCGCGGCGCTGGCCGACCTCGTGATCCTGTGCGTGCCCGTCGGCGCCATCGGCCCGGTCGCCGCCGCGATGGCGCCGCACCTGAAGCCGGGTGCCGTCGTCTCGGACGTTGGCTCGGTGAAGGCGTCGGTCGTCGCGGCCGTCACCCCGCACCTGCCCGACGGCATCGTGTTCGTGCCCGGCCATCCGGTGGCCGGCACCGAGTATTCCGGGCCGGATGCCGGGTTCTCGACGCTGTTCTCCGGGCGCTGGTGCATCCTGACCCCGCCGGAGGACGCGCCCGAGGCCGCCGTCGCGCGGGTGCGCGCGCTGTGGCAGGGGCTCGGCGCCGTCGTCGAGACGATGACGCCGGAGCACCACGACCTCGTGCTCGCCATCACCAGCCACGTGCCGCACCTGATCGCCTACAACATCGTCGGCACCGCCGCCGACCTCGAGCAGGTGACGCAGTCCGAGGTGATGAAGTTCTCGGCCGGCGGCTTCCGCGACTTCACCCGCATCGCCTCCTCGGACCCGACGATGTGGCGCGACATCTTCCTAAGCAACCGCGAGGCGGTGCTGGAGATGCTCGGGCGCTTCAGCGAGGACCTCTCGGTGCTGACCCGTGCGATCCGCTACGGCGACGGCGCGGCCCTGCACGACCTGTTCACCCGCACCCGCGCGATCCGCCGGGGCATCGTCGCGCAGGGGCAGGAGACGGCCGAGGCCGATTTCGGCCGCGCGCGCGCGGCCGAGGGCGTTCCCAAGGCGGGGTGACCCGCGATCCCGGTCGCCCGCCTTGCCGCCGGCGCACCGCCATGCTGGAACGGCCGTCATGACCGCGATGACGCTTGCCGAGACCCGCGACTTCCTCGACCGGGAGTTCCCGCAGATGCAGGCGGGCGGGCGCGCCTACTGCCTGGAGGCCGTCGGCCCGCTGACCGCGCGGATGCGGCTCGACGGCGACGCGCGCTTCCTGCGCCCGGGCGGCACGCTGTCCGGCCCGTCGATGATGGCGCTGGCCGACTATGCGCTCTACGCGGCCATCCTCGCCCAGATCGGCCCGGTGGCGCTCGCGGTGACCACGAGCCTGACCTTCAACTTCCTGCGCAAGCCCGCGGGGCTGGTGCTGATCGCCGACGTGACGCTGCTGAAGCTCGGCCGGCGCCTCGCCGTCGGCGAGGTGCGGATCACGGCGCCTAGCTCGGACGACCTCGTCGCCCAGGCGAACGGCACGTACTCGATCCCGCCGCGGTGAGGGCCTACCGATCCGCGTAGCGGGACCACTGCATGACGCCGAAGCCGACGGCGACCGCCATCAGCGGCGCGACGACGAAGGCCACGATCTGAATGTCGGCCATGGCTGTGGCCTTCCACGAATGATGCGCGCGCACCCGTGGAGGGCGATGCTCGCAAGGAAGAAGATCGCGATGCCTCCCGACAGCGTCAACGCCGACAGGTTGGACCGTCCCGAAACCCCGAAGACGGTCGCAACGAACGCCGCGACCACGCCCGCGGTGAACAGGCCGCCCGCGGCGGTGTTCAGGTAGGCGGCGGAGAGCTTGATCCGCTCGTTCGGAACGAGGCTTACGCCGCGCTCCCGCGGCCCTCCGCGAGCCGCGCCGCGTAGCGCGCGATCAGGTCGACCTCGAGGTTCAGCCGGTCGCCGGCGCGGCGCTCGCCCCAGGTGGTGACCTCCAGCGTGTGCGGGATCAGCAGGACCGAGAAGGTGTCGCCCTCGACCGCGTTGACGGTCAGCGACGTGCCGTCGAGGCAGACCGAGCCCTTCTTGGCGATGAAGTGGGCGACCCCGGCGGGCGCCCGCAGGGTGAACCGTTCGCTCGCGCCCCAGGCGCCGGCGGTGACGGTCTCGCGGGCGAGGATATCGGCGACGCCGTCGACGTGGCCGGTGACGAGGTGGCCGCCGAGCTCGTCGCCGATCTTCAGCGAGCGCTCCAGGTTGATTCGGGTGCCGGCCTCCCACCCGCCGACCGTGGTCAGCGCCAGCGTCTCGGCGGCGGCGTCCACTGCGAAGACGCAGCCGCCCTCGGCCGGCTCGATCGACACCGCCGTGAGGCAAGGGCCGGAGCAGGCGATCGAGGCGCCGAGCGCGATCGTGGCCGCATCGTAGGCGGCGCGGATCGTGAGGCGGCGCATCCGTGCATCGCCCGAGATCGAGAGCACCGTTCCGACGTCGCTGACGAGACCCGTGAACATCGCTTAAGCCTCACTCCGTTCGTAGGTCACGGCCCGGTCCGCCCCGAGGTCGAGGGACTGGGCGATCCGGAACCGTCCGCTCTCCAGCGCCTGCCCGAGATGCGGGCCGACCGCCGGCAGGCCGCCCTGCGGACCGCAGGTGCCGGGCCCGGTGATCAGGGTGCAGGAATCCACGAGATCGGCCTCGGCCAGCGCGTCGGCAAGGTGAGGGCCGCCCTCGCTGCAGAGCCGCGTCAATCCGCGCTCGCCGAGCATCGCCAGCGCCGCGTGCAGGTCGACCCGCCCGCGCGCGTCGGCGGCGACGCGCACCACCGCGACGCCGAGCGATTCGAGCATCCGCTTGGCATGGGCCGGGGCGCTCCGCGTCGTCACGACCAGCGTCGGGACGTCGTGGGCGCCGCGCACGAGCACGCTCGATGGCGACAGCCGCAGCTGCGAATCCAGCACCACCCGCAGCGGCGAGCGACCGCCGAGGCCGGGCAGGCGCACGGTGAGCGAAGGGTCGTCGGCGCGCGCCGTGCCGATGCCGATCAGGATCGCGTCGGCATGGGCCCGCCACAGGTGCACCGCGCCGTCGGCGATCGCGCCGGTGATGCGCAGGCGCGCCGTGTCGGAGGCGGCGGCGAACCCGTCCCGCGTCCGGGCGAGCTTGAGGTGGAGGTGGGGCCGCCCGTGGGTGATCCGCGCCACGTGCCCGGCATGGTCGCGGCGGGCCTCGGTGCCCAGCAGCCCGGTCTCGACCCGGATGCCGGCCGCCCGCAGGAGCGCGTGGCCGCGGCCGGAGACCCGCGTGTCGGGGTCCTCCATCGCGCTGACGACCCGCGCGATGCCTGCCGCGACGATCGCGTCGGTGCAGGGCGGCGTGCGGCCGTGATGCGAGCACGGCTCCAGCGTGACGTAGAGGGTCGCGCCCCGGGCCGCCGCGCCGGCATCGGCGAGCGCCAGGGGCTCGCCGTGCGGGCGGCCGCCCGGGGCGGTGACGCCCTGGCCGACGATCCGCTCCGCGCCCGGCTCGCCCGCGACCACCACGGCGCCGACCGAGGGGTTCGGCCAGGTCCGCCCGAGGTTGCGCTGCCCGAGCGCGAGGGCGAGGCGCATGAAGCGCGCGTCGGCCGTCACGAGCGCGACCGCGCCGTGCGCGGCTTGCCCGCCGCGACGCCCTCGGGCGGCTCGACGCCGGCCTCCGCCAAGGTGCCGAGCAGGTCCTCGAAGTCCTTGGCCTCGCGGAAATTCTTGTAGACGGAGGCGAAGCGCACGTAGGCGACGTCGTCGAGGCCCTTCAGGCCCTCCATCACCAGCTCGCCGATCGCCTCCGAGGTGATCTCGGCCTCGCCGCCGCTCTCGAGCTGGCGGGTGATGCCGCTGACCAGCCGCTCGATCCGCTCGGGGTCGACCGCGCGCTTGCGCAGGGCCACGCCGATCGAGCGCTGCAGCTTGTCGCGCTCGAACGGCACGCGCTTGCCCGAGCGCTTGAGCACCACGAGCTCGCGCAGCTGCACCCGCTCGAAGGTGGTGAAGCGCCCGGCGCAGTCCGGGCAGACCCGGCGGCGGCGGATCGCGGCGCCGTCCTCGCTCGGCCGCGAATCCTTCACCTGCGTGTCGGAGCCGCCGCAATAGGGACACCGCATCGGGCGGACCTTCTCATCGAGCCGGAAAGACGGCGGCCTCTCGGGAAACGAGAACGGCCGCGGATCGAGGCGATCCGCGGCCGTCTCTATCGTGTTGCAGTGCACGCCGGAAGGCTTCCCTTCCGGCGGCGTCCGGATCAGCCGTAGATCGGGAACCGGTCGGTGAGGGCGTGGACGCGGGTCTTGACCGAGGCCTCGACCGCGGAATCCCCGGCCTCGCCGTTCGCCACGAGCCCGTCGAGCACCTCGACGATGAAGCCGCCGATCTGCTTGAACTCGGCGACGCCGAAGCCGCGCGAGGTGCCGGCCGGCGTGCCCAGGCGGATGCCCGAGGTGATCGTCGGCTTCTGCGTGTCGAAGGGGACGCCGTTCTTGTTACAGGTGATGTCGGCCCGCGAAAGCGCGGCTTCCGCTGCCTTGCCGGTGAGGCCCTTCCGCTGCAGGTCGACCAGCATCAGGTGGTTGTCGGTACCGCCCGAGGTGATGTCGTAGCCGCCCGACATCAGGGTGTCGGCCAGCGCCTTGGCGTTCTCGATCACCTGGCGGGCGTAGATCTTGAACTCGGGCTTCAGGGCCTCGCCGAAGGCCACGGCCTTGCCGGCGATGACGTGCATGAGCGGGCCGCCCTGCAGGCCGGGGAAGATCGCCGAGTTGAACTTCTTGGCGAGCGCCTCGTCGTTCGTCAGGATCATGCCGCCGCGCGGGCCGCGGAGCGTCTTGTGGGTCGTCGTGGTGGCGACGTGGGCGTGCGGGAACGGCGACGGGTGCACGCCGGCGGCGACGAGGCCGGCGAAGTGCGCCATGTCGACGAAGAAGTACGCGCCGACCGCGTCGGCGATCTCACGGAACTTGGCGAAGTCCCAATGGCGCGGATAGCCCGAGCCGCCGGCGATGATCACCTTCGGCTTGTGCTCGTGGGCCAGCGCCTCGACCTGCTCCATGTCGATGCGCTGGTCGTCGCGGCGCACGGTGTAGGAGACCGGCTTGAACCACTTGCCCGAGACGTTCGGGGGCGCGCCGTGCGTGAGGTGGCCGCCGGCGGCGAGGTCGAGGCCGAGGAAGGTGTCGCCCGGCTGCATCAGGGCCATGAACACGCCCTGGTTCGCCTGGCTGCCGGAGTTCGGCTGCACGTTGGCGAAGCCGACGCCGAACAGGCGCTTGGCGCGCTCGATGGCGAGGTTCTCGGCGATGTCCACGAACTGGCAGCCGCCGTAGTAGCGACGGCCGGGATAGCCCTCCGCGTACTTGTTGGTCAGCACCGAGCCCTGCGCCTCGAGCACGGCGCGCGAGACGATGTTCTCGGAGGCGATCAGCTCGATCTCGTGCTGCTGCCGGCCGAGCTCCTGCTCGACGGCCTTGGCGATCTCCGGATCTGCGTCGCTCAGCGGGGCCGCGAAGAAGGAGTTCGAGAAATGCTTGTCGGAAGCGGTACCGGCGCTCATGGATGGCCTCTGTTCTTGTATGCGGGCGAAATCGGCGCGCTCGTCCCGTCGGCGTGCACGGGCGAGCCTTCGTAGCGCTACTCTCTACACGCGTGCGTGGAAGCCGCCAACACAGGCCTTTTTGCCGCGGGGGCAAGAAAAGTTGAGGCCGGGCGCCCGGCAGCGTCAACTGCACGCTGAAAGCACGGCTGGGCGATCGGCCGTGCCTCGCTCCGCAGCGCTATAGGAAAATTGACTTTATTAGGAATATATGGCAAGGCCTCTTCGGGGGAGCTTTGGCATGAACGAACGTCGAGACCAGCTTCGATTCGCGCACAGAGTTGCACAGATTCGCCTGCGGATTGCGATGCTGTCCGTGCTCAGCCATTCCCTCAAAGCCGGCTTTCGCCCGGATCAACCCCGAGGCCTGGATGGTCGCTGGACCGGCGGCGCCGGTCAGATCGTGCGCAGCCAGATAGAGAAAACCGGGAACGCAAGGATCGACGCGAAGACCGAGCTTCTTGTGGATGTCGTCAAGGAGGCAATCTCGATCTCGGGAGATGTCCGTGTGCCGGCCTACGGCGTCCGACTGCATGCTGCGACCGCTCGATTGATTCGCAATCTGGATATTCCAGGTATCGGCCGGCACGGCGTCGAGCAAAGCTTCAGCCTGGGCGATAGTGTTGGTTATGGGCTGGAGGGAAGCGTGCGGACCGACGTGGTCTTGCGCGATGGAAGAATATCCTCAGCGCTGATATCGGCGATATGAGATTTCAAGACGGAACAGGACGAAGATAAGCGCTGCTGCCGACATCCACTGGTTTTGAGGGACAGAACATGACGATGGAAGCCTACGCGTTCTGCGCCCGTCCGATCAAATCGATCGAAGACTGGCAAGCGTCGATCGATGCCCTCGGGTTCGATCTGAGATTGAGATCGGCTCGCGATCTCGCGGATCATCGGGGGCACCTTCCTGCGCTTTGGCGTGGCCGAGAAGCCGGGTTCGAGTTCGGCGCTTGCGCGTTCGCGGAACTGGCGGAAACGTACGACGACATCGATCTCGGCGGGCCGTGGCCCTACGCCTACGCCTTCTATTTCGCGGCTTTGCCGAGTTGCGTCGGTACGTGGCTGGCGCTGGCCGCCTGCCTGACGCTGACCGACGGCGTGGCTTTCAACCCGCAAGAGGGAAGAATTCTTCGACCCGGAGAGGCCGCACGCTATGCTCAGGATACCGAGAACGAGGTCGATCGGATCCAGTCAGGGGAGGTCGGTCGCACGCCTTCATAGATGTCGAAGGTTGGAGGGGCCCGCCGACATGGGTCGCGTCGAACGACGGACCCATCCACCGGCCTCACGCCGACACGTTGGTCTCCACCAGCACCGTCTCCGTCTCGAACTCCGCCGCGTGCCACGCCTCCGCGGGGAAGTGGAACACGCTGCCGGGGCCGAATGCCGCACGGCCCTGCTCGGTCTCCAGGATGCCTGAGCCGGAGAGCACCTGCACGAACTGCTCGTGCGCGTGGCTGTGCCGCGCCGCCGAGGTGCCCGCTGGGACGACGATCCGCACGAGGCTGGCGCCCGCGCCCGGGATCGTGCGCTTGGCGACGCCGTTCTCCGCAACGGTCTCGTCGCGTTCGTCCCAGGCGAGCAGGTGGTCGGTCATGGCGGCCTCGTGGTCAGCCCTCGAACATGATGCAGGCGCGGTCCCGGTCAACGCACGATGCGATCAGGGCCACACCTTGATCGCCACCGGCCGCCGCAGCAGGTCGCGGTCCGAGGTGATGGTGCAGCCCTCCGTCCGCAGCGTGACGTAGGTGAGGATCGCGGTGTCGCCGACGTCGTCGAAGTTCCGGCCCTCGGCCCTGGGGTCGAGGAGGGACGGGTAGGCGATCAGGCCGCCCGGCGCCGCGCAGGGGTCGTCGTAGAGCGTCGCCCCGGCGACGAGCAGCCGCGGCACGTCCCAGGTCAGAAGGTCGCGCGAGCTCGTCCAGTAGAAGCCCGATTGCGCGAACCCGTCACCCGCCTTGGCCATGAACAGGGCGACGAAGGCGCCGGTGCCGCGGTGGCGCACCACCGCCCCGACGGGCGTCGGGAACGGCGCCACCGGCTTGCAGGCCTCGGCCCGCGCGCCCTTGGTGCGATACGGATCCGGGAAGGACGCGGTGAAGCCGGTGCCGGTCCAGGCGCGCCAGCTCGCCGCATCGCCGGGCGTGGCGGTGCGGAACAGGCACACCCCGGCCTCCTGATCCCCGGGCCGGTCCCAGCCGGTGGTCGAGACGAAGACGTAGCGGAAGCGCCCGTCGGCGAAGACGTTCGACGGGTTGAAGAAGCCGCGGTGACGCCCCTGGCCGACCTCCTGCCGGAACGGGGCCGCCATCGCCACCGCGGGCGGGGTCGTGCGCAGGAAGCTGCGGCCGCCATCCGCGGAGGCGGCGGCGGTGATCGTGTTGTACCAGCAGGCCTCGTAGGTCTCGGCCGTGCAGCGGCCCGGATGCTCGTTCGCCTGGTACTCGTGGTGCACCAGCGCGGCGATCCGGGCGCCGTCCTCGGTCCAGGTGGCGGTGATCCAGGAGCGGTCGTCGTAGAGCGCCGGGTCGGCCTTCTCGCCCGAGTCGAGCACCACCGTGCAGTCGAGCTTGAGGTGGTCGAGGTCCGGCCCGCGCAGGGCCCGGTTGCGGTAGTGCATGCCGAACAGGGCGACCGCACCGGTGGCATCCCGGAACGCGCGGGCCGAGGCGTCGGGCACGTCGGCGCCGTCGCAGGCGTCGCGCCCGGCCTTGAACACGATGCTCGGCGGCCCGACCAGGGTCAGGCTCGACAGCGGCGGCTCGGCGGCCGCCTGCGCGAGCGCCGGCAGCGACAGGAGAAACAGCGCGAGGCGGAGCCGCATGGGACGAGACCGGTGGGTGCGCCGAAAGCGCACTTGGACGAGGAGCGCGCACGGACAACGGTCGCGCGCCTGGACAAACCACGGGAGTTTCTGTTCAGAACCGTTACAGAATGGCTTCCCGCCGGTGCGGGGGCCCGATCCTCCCGAGCCGAGTCCCCATCCATGCTGATCCTGATCCTCGGGCTGGTGCTGTTCCTCGGCACCCACGCCTTCTCGATGCTGCGCGCCAAGCGCTCCGAGGTCGTCGGCCAAGTCGGCGAGGGCAAGTACAAGCTCGGCTACACCCTGCTCTCGGTCCTCGGCCTCGTGCTGATCGGTGTCGGCTTCCACAACTATCGCGTCGACGGGTACATCCCGGTCTGGGATCCGCCGGTCTGGACGCGCCACCTGTCCCTGGTGCTGGTGCTGCTCGCCTTCATCGTGCTGGCCTCGGCCTACCTGCCGGGCCACATCCGGGCGAAGGCCAAGCACCCGATGCTGCTCGCCGTGAAGATCTGGGCGACGGCGCACCTGCTCGCCAACGGCGACCTCGGCTCGATCCTGCTGTTCGGCTCGTTCCTGGCCTGGGCGGTGATCGCCCGGATCAGCGCCAAGCGCCGCGCGCTCACGGCGGGTCAGGTCGTTGCGCAGCACGGGGGCGCCGCGGCCCCTGCGGGCTGGCGCAACGACGCGATCGCGGTGGTCGTCGGCGTCGTCGCCTGGTTCGTGTTCGGCAAGTATCTCCACCCGATCCTGATCGGCGTCTACGCCTGGCCGGGCCAGGCGTAGACGCCGCCCGGTCGCCAAACCGGCGCCCGCGTGCTAGGCGCGGGGCCAATCGAGACGCTTCAGGTCGTCCGGCTCGCGCGCCGGACCGGGATACGATGGCTGAGAACAACGAGTTCATCCGCGAGGTCAACGAAGACTATCGCCGCGACAAGGTCGCCGAGATCTGGCGCCGCTACAGCGGCGTGATCATCGCAGTGGCGATCCTGGTGGTCGCCGGCGTCGGCGGCTGGCGCTACTGGCAGACGGCCCAGCGCAACGCGGCCGAGGCCGCCTCGCAGCAGTTCGACGAGGCCAACCGCCTGGCCCGCGACGGCAAGGTGGCGGAGGCCGACAAGGCGTTCGACGCCCTCGAGGCGCAGGGGCCGGCCGGCTACCGCCTGCTCGCCCAGTTCCGCTCGGCCGCCGAGACCGCTAAGCGCGACCCGGCCGCGGGCGCCGCAGCGTTCGAGGCGATCTCCGGCGACACGGCGCTCGGCGACGGCCTGCGCGACCTCGCGCGGCTCCGCGCGGCGCTGATCCGCCTCGACCTGCCCGATCCGGCGCCCGCGCTCGCCAGCCTGCAGAGCCTGGCCGCCGGCACGCCGTTCCGCTTCACCGCCCGCGAGATGCTCGGGCTGACCGCCCTGAAGAACGGCCAGTACGACGAGGCCGGGCGCTGGTTCGACCAGCTCAACATGGACCCCGAGACGCCGCAGAACCTGCGCCAGCGCATCGAGGTCTACGTCGCCCTGGTCGCCGGCGGTCCCGTGACGGTGACCGAGGCGAAGCCCGAGCCCGCCGCGCCCCCGCCGCCGATCACGCGCTGATCGCTCGACACGCCAGTCCAAAACCTCCGGCGCGACTGGCTCGCACCGGAGGTTTTGGGCATTCTCCGGACCTTCGCCGCCCGGCCAGCCCGGCGGCTCGACCGAACATAGAACGGACCACCCCATGGAACTGCCGACCGTCGCGATCGTCGGACGGCCGAATGTCGGCAAGTCGACCCTGTTCAACCGCCTCGTCGGCAAGAAGCTGGCGCTGGTCGACGACCGCCCGGGCGTCACCCGCGACCGCCGCGAGGGCGACGTCGCCTTCGGCGGGCTGAACTTCCGCATCATCGACACCGCCGGTCTCGAGGAGGCCGATTCGGCCACCCTGCTCGGCCGGATGCGGATGCAGACCGAGGCCGCGATCCTCGAGGCGGACGTGGTGCTGTTCGTCATCGACGCGCGGGCCGGCATCTTGCCCGCCGACCAGCCCTTCGCCGAGCTGGTGCGCCGGGCCGGCTGCAAGGTGATCCTCATCGCCAACAAGGCCGAGGGCGGCGCCGGCATGGCCGGGGCCTACGAGTCGTTCCGGCTCGGGCTGGGCGACCCGATCCCGTTCTCGGCCGAGCACGGCGAGGGCATCGGCGAGCTGCACGAGGCGCTGAAGGAAGCCCTGCCCGAGACCGACGAGGACGAGGACGACGACGACCCGCGCGGCAAGCCGCTCAAGGTCGCCATCGTCGGCCGCCCCAACGCCGGCAAGTCGACCCTGATCAACCGGATGCTCGGCGAGGATCGCCTGCTCGTCGGCCCCGAGGCCGGCATCACCCGCGATTCGATCTCGCTCGACTGGGAATGGCGCGGGCGCCGGATCAAGCTGCACGACACCGCCGGGATGCGCCGCCGCGCCCGGATCGAGGACAAGCTCGAGAAGCTCGCGGTCTCGGACGGCATCCGCGCCGTGCGCTTCGCCGAGGTGGTGGTGGTGCTGCTCGACGCCACGATCCCGTTCGAGAAGCAGGACCTCACCATCGTCGACCTCGTCGAGAGCGAAGGGCGCTCGCTGGTGATCGGCCTCAACAAGTGGGACCTCGTCGCCGACCAGCCGGGCCTGCTCAAGTCGCTGCGCGAGGACTGCACCCGCCTGCTGCCGCAGGTCCGCGGCGTCGCGGTGGTGCCGCTCTCGGGGCTCGCCGGCGACGGCGTCGACAAGCTGATGCAGGCGGTGGTGCAGGCGGCCGAGGTCTGGGACACCCGCATCTCGACCTCGCGGATCAACGACTGGCTCTCCGAGGCGACGCAGCGCAACCCGCCGCCGGCCGTATCGGGCCGGCGCATCAAAATCCGCTACGCCACGCAGGTGAAGAGCCGCCCGCCGCACTTCGCCCTGTTCGGCAACCAGCTCAACGCGATGCCGAAGAGCTACACCCGCTACCTCACGAACTCGCTGCGCGAGGCGTTCGCCCTGCCGGGCACCCCGATCCGGCTCTCCCTGCGCACCTCGTCGAACCCGTTCGACAAGGGCTGAGCACCGGCCCCGCGCGACGACGCCTCAGCCTCGGGTCGTCCGCGCCAGCCATTCCACCACTTGGTCCAGCGCCTGCCGGTTGCTGTGCCCCGCGTCCCGCGCGGCCTCGAACGCGGCGATCTGGCCGTCGGCGCTGGTGCCGCCCGAGACGATGGTCCGCGCATGCGCGACCTCGGCCGCGCAGCCGAGCGCCGCCGCATCCTCGGCGACGAGGGCGAGCACCGTCTCCAGGGCGTCGGCGAAGGGCAGGGCTGCCTCGCGGGCTTCGTCGATCAGCTCGGCGCCGACGCCGCTGCGCTGGGTGCGCCAGAGGTTCTCGTCGGCGAGCGCCCGGGAGACGCCGTCGAGCCCGGCATTGAGGTCCGGCCGGCGCACCACGCAGCGCACGAGGCAGCGGAACAACGCGGCGATGGTCAGCGCGTCGGCGAGCCGCGTGCAGCTGTCGGCGATCCGCAGCTCCAGCGTTGGGAACTTGATCGAGGGCCGGAGCGACCACCACAGGAAGCTCGCATCCTGGATCGAGCCGGCCTCCGTCATGATCCGCACGTAGCGCGCATAGGCGGCGGCATCGGCGAAGAGCTCGGGCAGGCCGGTGCGCGGCAGCTCGCCGAAGGCGCTCAGGCGGTAGGCGGTGAGCCCCGTCGGCTTGCCCTGCCAGAACGGCGAGGAGGCCGAGAGCGCGAACAGCAGCGGCTGGAACGGCAGCAGCCGGTTCATCAGGTCGACCCGCGCCTCCGGGGCCGGCACCTCGACGTGGACGTGCATGCCGCAGATCAGGCTGCGCCGCCCGGCGAGGCCGACGTCGCGCAGGATGCCGCGGTAGCGGTCGCCCTTGGTCGGCAGTTGCCGCGACCAGTCGGCCACCGGATGGGTGCCCGCGGCGAAGATCAGCAGCTCGTGCTCGGCGGCGAGGTCCGCGAGCGCGCCGCGCTGCCGGGCGAGCGAGGCGCGCGCCTCGGCGAAGGCGGTGACGGGCGGGGTGCAGACCTCGACCTGGCACTGCAGCAGCTCGCGCCCCGCCTCGGGCAGGCGCTCGGCCGCCTCGACGTGGAACGGCTTGACCGAGCGCCGCGGCGTGCCGCGCGTCTCCGCATCGGCCAGGAAATATTCTTCTTCGATGCCGAAGCGGTAGCTGTGGGCGCTCATGGCATCTTTCGTCAGGAGGATCCGAGCGCAGATAGGGCGGGAGCGGGCTTAGTGCGGTCCCGAGGGCGCATTTTTCGGCGCGAAGGACGCTATCCTTCCGTGACCTGCAGGCCGAGGGTGCGCGCGACGGTCGCCATCTTGATGTCGAAGGTCGCGAGGACGGCATTCGCACGACGGCACAGAGCGATGTTCAGGGCGTCCGGCGTACGGAGCGTTAGATCGAGGCGGCGGAGAAACCCGGTCGCCGCGACGACGTCAGACGATGCGACCTCGATGCGTTCCGCGACCCGTTCGATCCAGCGATCGAGATCCGAGAGCGCCGATTGCGCGGCGCCCGCGTCGATCTCGCCGGTTCTCACCCGGCGTGCGAGGGCCGAGGCGAATTCCGCCGCTGCGAAATCGCTGACGATCGCGATCGGCTCGTGACGTCGAAAGAAGGCGTCCGCCCGCGCCGTGGACGGATCATCCGTCAGAAGGGCGACCAGGACGCTGGCATCGAGGTACGTCCTCACCAATCCTCATCGCGCATGCGGCCGACGAGGTGCCCGGCATCCTCGGAGGGCGCGGCGGTTCGCGCGCGACGGGCTGCCAGCCAATCCAGGTCCTCGGCGGTCACGGGCCGCCCCGACCGAGGGATCGGCTGTAGGTTGGCGACCGGCCGACCATCCCGGGTGATCACGACGCCTTCGCCCGCGAGCGCGCGGTCGATCAGCTCGGACAGATGCTCTTCGGCTTCGATGATGCTGTGCTCGCCCATCGGGCGAGAGTACGGACTTTCCCGACGGACTGTCCAGATCCGCCTATCCGACGCGCAGGGCGCCGCCGACGAGCCAGGCCGGGTCGAACCAGCGGTCGGCCTCGCCGTCGTAGGGCAGGCGGGTGACGTCCCAGTTCTGGATGTACTTCGCGTAGACGTTCCAGACCGCGATGCCGCCGCCGACGAAGATGCGGCGACCGGGATAGCGGGCGAGCACCGCCCCCGGATCCTCGTGCGACCGGATCACGTCGATGGTGCGGTCCTTGAACGCGAAGGCCGGCACCGAGGCCACCGTCTTCGGGCCGGCGATCAGCACATGGCCCATGGTCAGCGCGAAGAACCGCGTCACGTCCTCCACGAAGAGCGGGTCGGTGTTGCCCTCCCAGGGGAGCTGGCCGTTCAGCCCGAGCTGGCCGCGCTGGCCGATCGCGCAGATGCAGCGCACGTCGATCATCAGGATATCCGGAAAAGTGCGGGCTCGGCCCCGACCGCTCAGCGCGGCGCTTGCGGGCTCACGGTGCGGTCGGTGGGGAAGTCGTAGATCAGCCCGGTTTCGCTCGAGGCGGGGCTCGCCAGCCGCACGAAATGCGGGGCGAGATCTTCCGGCGTCCTCAGCGTCTCCGGGTCCTCGCCCGGCATCGCCGCGCGGCGCATGTCGGTGCGCAGGGGGCCGGGATTGAGGAGCATCGCCCGGACGTTGGTGGTCTCGTTCTCGGCGGCGTAGGTCCGCACCAGCGCCTCGAGCGCCGCCTTCGACACCGAGTAGGGCCCCCAGTAGGCCCGGCACTTGCCCGCCGCCCCGGAGGTGACGAAGATCGCCCGGCCGGCATCCGACATCCGCAGCAGCGGGTCGAACGAGCGGATCAGCCGCCAGTTCGCGGTGACGTTGACGTCCATCACCTGGCCCCAGACCTTCGGGGTGATGTGCCCGATCGGCATGAGGTTGCCGAGGATGCCGGCATTGCCGACGACGATGTCGAGGCGCTTCCAGCGCTCGTTGATCGCCGCGCCGAGCCGGTCGATGCCGTCGTAGTCGGTCAGGTCGAGGGGCACGAGGGTCGCGCTCGAGCCGACCCTGCGGATCGCGTCGTCGAGCTCCTCCAGCGCGCCCTGCGTGCGCGCCACGGCGATGACGTGCGCGCCGGCCTCCGCCAGGGCCAGCGCGGCGGCCCGGCCGATCCCGCGGGATGCACCGGTGACGACGGCGACGCGTCCGTCGAGTGAGGTCTTCGTGTCGGTCATGCGCGAGGGGTCAGTCCGCTTCGGCCAGCATCGCGAGGCGCTTCGGCCCGGCGATGGCGAGGTCCGTCAGGCCGGTCGGGTAGTCGCCGGTGAAGCAATGGTCGGTGTATTGCGGGCAGGCCTCGATCCGCTCCGCCTCGCCCATCGCCCGGTACAGGCCGGGGATCGAGAGGAAGGCCAGCGAATCCGCGCCGATGTAGCGGCGCATGCCTTCGAGGTCGTGGGTGGCGGCCAGCAGCTTCTCGCGCTCCGGCGTGTCGATGCCGTAGAAGTCGGGATAGGTGATCGGCGGGCTCGCGATGCGGAAGTGCACCTCCGCCGCGCCGGCCTCGCGCATCATCCGCACGATCTTCACCGAGGTGGTGCCGCGCACCAGGCTGTCGTCGACCAGCACGATGCGCTTGCCCTCGATCGCCGCCCGGTTGGCCGAATGCTTCATCCGCACGCCGAGCTCGCGCACCGACTGGGTCGGCTGGATGAAGGTGCGGCCGACATAGTGGTTGCGGATGATTCCCATCTCGAACGGGATGCCAGTCTGCTGTGCGAAGCCGAGCGCGGCCGGCACGCCGGAATCGGGCACCGGCACCACCACGTCGGCCGGCACCGCGGCCTCGCGGGCCAGCTCGACGCCGATGTTCTTGCGCACGGCGTAGACGCTCTTGCCGTTCACCACCGAATCCGGCCGGGCGAAGTAGATGTACTCGAAGATGCACGGCCGCATCGGCACCTTGTCGGCGAAGCGGATCGACTCGATGCCGTCCTCCGAGATCACCACGACCTCGCCGTTCTCGACGTCGCGCACGAACTTCGCGCCGATGATGTCGAGCGCGCAGGTCTCCGAGGCCAGCATGTAGCGGCCGTCGAGCTCGCCGAGCACCAGCGGGCGGATGCCGAGCGGGTCGCGGGCGCCGATCAGCTTCTTGTTCGTGAGCGCGACGATGGCGTAGGCGCCCTGGATCGCCTGCAGCGCGTCGATGAAGCGCTCGACGATCCGCGGCTTTCGCGAGCGCGCGGCCAGGTGCAGGATCACCTCCGTGTCGGAGGTCGACTGGGTGATCGCGCCGTCGCGCACGAGATCGCGTCGGATCGAGAGCGCGTTGGTGAGGTTGCCGTTATGCGCCACCGCCAGGCCGCCGCCGGCCAGCTCGGCGAAGAGCGGCTGGACGTTGCGCAGGATGGTGCCGCCGGTGGTCGAGTAGCGCACGTGGCCGATCGCGGCGCGGCCCTTCAGCCGGGCGATTGTGCCGCCGTCCGAGAACGAGTCGCCGACGAGGCCGGGGCGCCGCTCGGAATGGAAGACCTCGCCGTCGAAGGCGACGATGCCCGCCGCCTCCTGGCCGCGGTGCTGCAGGGCGTGCAGCCCGAGCGCGACGATCGCCGAGGCGTCGGGATGCCCGAAGATGCCGAAGACGCCGCATTCCTCGCGGAGCGTATCGCCGTCGGTCTCGGGGTCGAACACGGAATCCACGGTTGCGGCGCGGTGTGACATGGCCTGAGGTCGATCCCTGGTTGCCGTCCGCCCGCAAGCTGCCCGGACCGCGTCCGCGCGGCCGGCCCCGCGGCGCCGTCGTCAAGGCGTTATCTGACGCCTCGCGGCATCGCAACCAAGCCGGATCGAACGCAGGTCAGGGTCACCGCGGCAACATATGCTGAGCCGGCCTTCTTTCGCGCGCCCTCAGCGCCGCGGCGCGGGCACGGCCGGCGTGGTCTGGCGCGGGGGCACCTCGGTCTCGGCCGGTGCATCCACAGGTTCGTTCTGCGGGGTGTCGACCTTCGGCTTCTTGAACTGCCTCAGGAAGCCTTCCGGATTCTCGGGCAGCTGCGCCACCAGCGCGTCGCCGGACTTCTCCAGCATCGGCCGGGTGCGCGCCTCGGCGGCCCAGGTCGGCACCTTGCCCTGCACCAGCCAGGACAGGAACACCCAGCCGATCACGCAGATCAGGAAGCCGCGGGCGGCGCCGAACAGGAAGCCGAGGGAGCGGTCGATCGCGCCGATGCGCGAATCGAGCACCACGTCGGAGATCTTCACCGTGATGATCGAGACGACGATCAGCGTGCCGAGGAAGATCGCCGCGATCGAGGCGACGAGGGCGACGGTGTCGCTGGTCACGTGCTGCTTCACCGTCGGCAGCAGCATCGGATAGAGCGACCACGCCACCGCGGCGGCGGCGACCCAGGCGATGATCGCCAGCACCTCCCGCGTGACGCCGCGGACGGCCGCCAGCAGGGCGGACACCACGACGATGCCGAGCACCACGAGATCGAGGACGGAAAACGGCATCTGCGGGTTCGGATCGGATGGGGAGATGCCACGACGAAAGCGATGCGGTCTGCGGCTCCCCTGGACCGCGGGCGCCTTATATCGCGGTCAAACTCGGCCGTCACCCTCGGTGGCGACTGCCGGCCGCCGGAACCCGCCGGTTGCAGACGGGCTTTCACCGCCCTTCCCAAGCCGCCGGCGCGGCACAGGTCGTCCTGAGAACCGCGCTCAGCCGGTCGCCTAATCCGCATCCTCGTCGTGGGCCGCATGGCGGCGCTTGCCCGAGGCGACCCGGCGCGGCCCGTTCGCGGCGATGCCGGCCACGAGGTCGGCGATGTGGCGCAGCGACTCCGTGGCGAGCGCGCGGTCGGTGGTCTCGCCGCGCCCTTGCGGCGTCATCGCCTTGGCGAAGCCGAGCTTCTGCGCCTCCTTGAGGCGCGCGCCGGCCTGCGCCACCGGCCGGATCGCGCCGGACAGGCCGATCTCGCCGAAATACACGGTCTCCGGCGGCAGCACCGCGCCCGACAGCGACGAGACCAGGGCGGCGGCCACCGCCAGATCCGCCGCGGGCTCGGAGATGCGCAGGCCGCCCGCGACGTTGAGATAGACGTCGTGCGTGCCCAGGCGGATGCCGCCATGGGCTTCGAGCACCGCGAGCACCATCGAGAGCCGGTTCGGGTCCCAGCCGACCACGGCCCGGCGCGGCATGCCGAGCGACGAGGGCGCGACCAGCGCCTGGATCTCCACCAGCAGGGGCCGCGTGCCCTCCATGCCGGCGAAGACCGCGGTGCCGGCGGCCTGGTGGTCGCGTCCCGCCAGGAACAGCGCCGAGGGGTTCGGCACCTCGGCCAGCCCCATGTCGGTCATCTCGAACACGCCGATCTCGTCGGTCGGCCCGAAGCGGTTCTTCACCGCCCGCAGGATGCGGAAATGGTGGCCCTGGTCGCCCTCGAACGAGGCCACCGCGTCGACCATGTGCTCGACCACCCGCGGGCCGGCGATCTGCCCGTCCTTGGTGACGTGGCCGACCAGGATCACCGCCGTGCCGGTGGTCTTGGCGAAGCGGATCAGGGACTGGGCGGAGGAGCGCACCTGCGTGACCGTGCCGGGGGCCGATTCGACGGTCTCGGTCCACATGGTCTGGATCGAATCGATGATCGCCAGTGCCGGCGGGCGCCCCTGCGACAGGGTCTCGACGATGTCCTCGACGTTGGTCTCGGCCGCCAGCTCCACCGGGTGGCCCGACAGCCCGAGGCGCTCGGCGCGCAGGCGCACCTGCCCCACCGCCTCCTCGCCGGAGATGTAGGCGACGCGCTCGCCGGTCTTCGCCATCGCGGCCGAGGCCTGCATCAGCAGGGTCGACTTGCCGATGCCGGGATCGCCGCCGAGCAGGATCACCGAGCCGCGCACGAAGCCGCCGCCGGTGACGCGGTCGAGCTCGCCGATGCCGGAGGGGATGCGCGGCGCTTCCCGCGCCTCGCCGGTCAGGCCCTCGAGGGGGAACACCCGCCCGCGGGCCCGGCCGGGCCGGGTCGCGGCCGGGCCCGATTGCGGCCCGGAGCCCCCGGGCGTCTCCTCGACGATCGTGTTCCAGCCATTGCAGGCCTCGCAGCGCCCGCGCCAGCGGTTGTAGACCGCGCCGCAGGCCTGGCAGATGAAGGTCTGGTGGATCTTTGCCATGCGCTCGCAGCGGGTTCGGGGCCGGATCCGCTCGGGGCGGACGGCGTCACGCCCCGATATACGTGCGAACGTAACGAGAACCCAGGCCCGTCAGGATCTCGTAGCCGATCGTGCCGGCGGCGCGTCCCACCGTGTCGACGTCCAGGCCATCGCCGATCAGCGTGGCGACGGTGCCGCGCCGGGCGTCCGCCGCCTCGGTGACGTCGAGGATGATCAGGTCCATGGAGACGAGGCCGAGGATCGGGCAGGGGATGCCGGCGACGAGCGCGTGGCCGTGCCCGCTCGCGGCCCGGGGATAGCCGTCGGCGTAGCCGAGCGACAGGGTCGCGAGGCGCCGGGGCGCGGGCGCGGTCCAGCGCCCGTTGTAGCCGGCCTGCGCGCCGGCGGCGACGTGCCGGATCTGCAGGATCGTCGCCTCCAGCCGCACCACCGGCCGCATCGGGTTGGCATGGCGCGTGGGGGTCGGGTTGCCGCCGAACAGGGCGTAGCCGGGCCGCAGCAGGTCGTGATGCGTCGCCCCGTCGAGGAAGATGCCCGACGAGTTGGCGAGCGAGCCGGGAATGCCGGGAAACGCCGCCCGCACCGTCGCGAAGTCGGCGATCTGCCGGGCGTTGACCGCCTCGTCGGGCAGCTCGGCGCTGACGAGGTGGCTCATCACGAGGTCGATGCCGGCGTCCCCGATCCGTGGATCGCCGGCAAGCGCCAGCGCCTCCGGGACGGCGAGCCCGAGACGGTTCATGCCGGTGTCGACGTGGAGCGCGGCCGCACGCATCCCGCGCGAGGCCGCCGCCCAGTCCGACACTTCCTCGACCGAGCCGAGGACGGGGCGCAGGTCCATCGCCAGATAGGCCGGGGCGGAGCCGGGCGAGAGCCCGTTCAGGACGTAGATCGCGGCCTCGGGCAGCGCGCCCCGCACGCGTGCGGCCTCGCCGAGATGCGCGACGAAGAACGTGCGGCAGCCCGCCGCCCAGAGCGTCCGGGCGACCGGCTCGGCGCCGCAGCCATAGGCGTCGGCCTTCACCACCGCGGCGCAGGCGCGGCCCGGTGCCTCCGCCGAGAGGCGGCGCCAGTTCTCCGCGATGGCGCCGAGATCGACGATGAGGCGGGCGCCGTGCCCGATGGCGTCGGTCGCGACGGTGCTGTCTCGGGAAATCGTCGGGCTCCGATGTTCCGCCGCGCGTGCGTCGCCGTCTGCGCAGCCTGACGGGTCAGGGCAAGCCATTACCGCGCCAGCGGCCGGAAGGCACGGGGCCTGCAACGCAGGACTTGCAACGCGAAACCTGCAACACGGGGCTTGCGGCGCGCGCAGCCTTCCGAGGAGACAGCCAATGGCGTTCGCCTGCACGATCCCGGCGATTCCAACCGTCCAGCTGGACGACGCGACGCTTCGCATCACCCGCTGGGATTTCGCCCCCGGCGCGGTGACCGGATGGCACGAGCACGGCTGGCCCTACTTCGTGGTGATGCTGGTGGCCGGAACGCTCCGGGTCCATGACGGCGAGCAGGTCGGCGAGACCGCGCTCGCCGCGGGGCAGGCCTACAGCCGCCCGGCGGGCATCCGCCACGACGTGATGAACGGCTCGGACCATCCGATCGCCTTCGTCGAGATCGAGGTGAAGCAGCCTGGCGCGCTGGTGACGCTGTAGCGTGGGCGCCGAGCCCGCCTCCGGCTCGGGCGGCCAGGCGATCGCGCCGGTCATGATCGCCTCGTGGGAATAGGGGCAGGCATCGGAAAACACCGTTTCGTCGAGGCCGGTCTCGCCCGCGGCCTCGATCCGGGCGTCGTCGTAGGCTTCCCGGATGGCACCGGACAGGCGGCTCTTGAAGCCGGGGTTGCGTTCGAGAAGCTTCACTGCGGCCCGGCGCCCGGTCCGAATCGACAGCGCCCAGCTTCGCGTCCGCTTCTCGGGCTGAAAATCCCATGTCAGCAGACGGATCAGCGTGCTGCGGAGCACGCTTTCCAGACGGTTGTAGATCTCGGTGCCCGAGTCCTCGATCTCCTCGGCCAGGTTGAGTGCGTCGAGGGACGAGAACTGTCCGCGCCGGAGACGCTCGGCCTGCGCGAAGGCCCATGCGTAGACGTCGCGGAGATAGGGGGCGGGGCGGTCGCGGATGTCGGCCGCGGCAGCGAGACGCCGCGCGAGCGGTTCGGCCTCCGATGCCGCAGGCGCGCCCGCGATCCGCGCCGCGAGATAGGCCTCGGCCGGCGTTCCGTCCGGCCCCACGTCGGCGACCCGCGGCAGGACGGCCGCGAGGGTGATCGCCTCGCCGGCCGCCACGAGGGCGCCCGCGACCTCGAACACGCCGCGATGGAGCGGATGGGTCCAATCCTCATCGCGGAGGATCTGGGCCATCACTCCGTCGGTGGCAGGGTCGGCGAGGATCAGCCCGACGAGGCCGCGCTCGGCCTCGAACACGTCGTTCAGGGTGGTCGTCACGCGGGGCCGAGCCTGCTTCGCCAGCGCCATGGGGCGTCTCCGATCGGGCGGAGCGCGCGCCGTATCACATCTGCTCGGGCAGCCGGTCGCTCTGCGCGAGGTTCGAGAACCGGGTGATGTTGGCGTCGAACTGCAGCTCCACCGTGCCGGTCGGGCCGTGGCGCTGCTTGCCGAGGATCACCTCGGCCTTGCCGTGGACGCGGTTCATCTCCGCCTCCCAGGCGAAGAACTCCTCCGTGCCCTCGCGGGGCTTCTTGTTGTTGACGTAGTATTCCTCGCGGAACACGAACATCACCACGTCGGCGTCCTGCTCGATCGAGCCCGATTCGCGCAGGTCCGAGAGCTGCGGGCGCTTGTCGTCGCGGTTCTCGACCTGACGCGACAGCTGCGACAGGGCGATGATCGGAACCGAGAGCTCCTTGGCCAGCGCCTTCATGCCGGTGGTGATCTCGGTCATCTCCTGCACGCGGTTGTCCGAGCGCTTGCCGGAGCCCGCCAGCAGCTGGAGGTAGTCGACGATCAGCACGTCGAGGCCCTTCTGGCGCTTGAGGCGCCGGGCGCGGGCGGCGAGCTGCGCGATCGAGATGCCGCCCGACTGGTCGATGTAGAACGGGATCGTCTGCATGTCGCGGGCGGCGTCGGTAATCTTGTAGAAGTCCTCCGGCCGGATGTCGCCGCGGCGGATCTTGTAGGAGGGCACGCCCGACTGCTCGGCGATGATGCGGGTGGCGAGCTGCTCGGCCGACATCTCGAGCGAGAAGAACCCGACGATGCCGCCGTTCTTGGTCTTGATCGTGCCGTCGGCCTGCTTCTCGCCCTGGTAGGCCTTCGCGATGTTGAAGGCAATGTTGGTGACGAGCGAGGTCTTGCCCATGGCCGGGCGGCCGGCGAGGATGATCAGATCCGAGGATTGCAGGCCGCCCATCTTGGCGTCGAGGTCGGAGAGCCCCGTGGCCAGCCCCGAGAGCTTGCCCTCGCGCTGATACGCCTTGGCCGCCATGTCGACGGCGGCGGTGAGCGCGTCCGAGAACTTCTGGAAGCCGCCGCTGTACTTGCCGGCCTCGGCGAGCTCGTAGAGCCGGCGCTCGGTGTCCTCGATCTGGTCGCGCGGGGCCTGCTCGACCGGGGCCTCGTAGGCGCCGTTGACGAGGTCCTCGCCAATGGTGATCAGCCGGCGGCGGATCGCGAGGTCGTAGATCGTGCGGCCGTACTCGCCGGCGTTGATGACGGTGGTGGCGTCGGCCGCCAGCCGCGCGAGGTACTGCATCACCGTCTGGCCGCCGAAGTCGGCGTCGCCGAGATAGGTCTTCAGGGTGATCGGGGTCGCGAGCTTGCCCGCCTTGATCAGCGAGGTCGCCACCTGGAAGATCTGCTGGTGGGCGTCCTCCATGAAGTGCTCGGGCAGCAGGAAGTCCGAGACGCGGTAGTAGGCGTCGTTGTTCACCAGCATCGCGCCGAGCAGCGCCTGCTCCGCGTCGATGTTGTGCGGCGCGACGCGGTACTCCGCCTGCACGGCTTCGAGCTTGGCCGCTAGGGCATTGGGCAGGGCCATGGGCGGTCGCTCCGAATCGATGCGGGCCGGGCCGGCGCCGCATCCCAGACATGATCCGACGACCATGGCACCAGTCGGGTTGACCGATGCTTAGCCGCCGGCGTCCGCGTCACCGTGCCCGGAACGCGAGGACGCCCGCCCCTCGGTGCGAGGAACGGGCGCACATCTTGGAACAAACGAGGAACGCGTCAACCCTCCCGGGCCGCCTTCCCCGCTGTCACCGCCATTCACAGCCCGCCCCTCCCGCGTGGGGAGGGGGCAGGGCGATGCGATCAGCCGCGGTCGTCGGCGCCTTCGCCGGCCTCGGCCAGCGCCATGCCGACCTCCAGGCCGAGGTCGTCGAGGTTGAACGCCTCGCGCTCGGTGACCGACTCGCCGCGGGCCTGACGCTCGGCCTCTTCCGGGCTGCGGGCGACGTTGACGGTGACTTTCACGTCGACCTCGGGGTGGAGCACCACCGGGATCACGTGCAGGCCGAGCGTCTTGATCGGCTGGTTCAGGGTGAACTGGCCGCGCTCGACGGTGAAGCCCTCCTTGGTCACGACCTCGGCGAGGTCGCGGGTCGAGACCGAGCCGTAGAGCACGCCCGACTCGCCCGACTGGCGGATGAGCACGAAGGTCTGGCCGTCGAGCTTCTCGGCGACCGCCTCGGCGTCCTTCTTGCGGTCGAGGTTCTTCGCCTCGAGCTGCGCGCGCTGGGTCTCGAAGTGCTTCTTGTTGCCTTCCGTCGCGCGCAGCGCCTTGCCGCGGGCGAGGAGGAAGTTGCGGGCGAAGCCCGGCTTGACGTTCACGGTCTCGCCCATCTGGCCGAGCTTGGCGACGCGCTCCAGCAGGATCACTTCCATGGTCTTCGTCCTTCTTCAGGTAAGGCCGCCGATGAGGGCCGGCCGGGGTCTCAAGGGGTCGCGCCGTCGGGGCGTCGGCGCCGGTTGAGCGCGGTGTCGGCGAGGCCGAACAGGGTGAGCACGATTAGGGCGATGCCCTGCGTGAAGAACAGGATCAGGTAGAGACCGAACAGCATCATGCCGCGCGCCGGCCGGCCGCGGCTGCGGTCGTGGAAGGCGGCGAGCCCCTGCAGCGCGAAGACCGCGCTCACCGAGCCGACCAGGGCCGTGCCGAGCACGCCCGCGTAGCCCGGCGCGAAGGCGAGGATCACGGCGAGGCCGAGCAGCCCGAGCATGGCGCGCGGCATCACGGTCGACGGGATGTCCGGCCAGGGCCGCGGCAGGCGACCCGAGAGCTGGACGATGCGGGCGGAGGCCCAGAGGTAGAAGGTCAGGAGCAGGGCGAGCCCGTTGGCGGCGAAGGCGGGCACGGTGCGCGCCAGCGCATCGACCAGGTCGTCATGCGCCTCGGATCCCGCAGGCGTGGCATCGGCCGCGTCGCTGGGCTTTTCGGGGGGCGCCGGCTTTTCGCCGACGGGCTTGTCAGCGACGGGCTCGCCGGCGTCCGGGCGGGCGGCATCGGGCTTGGCCGGCGCGCTCGGCAGGCCACGCATCTGGGCGCGGACGATGGTGCCGGCTAGGCTCTTCAGCTGTCCCTCGAACGCCTCGTGGCTCGGCGCGGACAGGACGGCGATGGCGATGAAGGCCAGCGCCGCGGTCGCGCCGGTCCAGCCGAGGAGGCGGCCTGTCGGATACCATTCGAGGCTGCCGTCGGCGTTCGGCCGGCCGAGCAGGGCGAGATAGGCGAGCCACCACGCCGGCACGGCGAGGTAGGCGGCGAATCCGAGGCCGAGATAGGGGGAGACGACGAGGGCGAGCGCGAGGCTGCCGGAAGCCGCCGCCGCGAGCGCGGCGCGGGAATTCCAGCCGAGTCCCACGATGAGGATCGGCAGGGGCGCCAAGAGGTAGAGGACGATCGCGAGCGGGGTGGCCTTCAGCAGCATCCCGAACAGGAGTGCCGAGACGAGGCCCGCGCCGATGCCGATGCCGAGGTTCTGAACCATGAGATCCGCTGTCCCGCCGCCGCGCAGGAGTGCGGGCGGGGTTAGAGGCGAGGCGCCCCAACGATCGGGCGGCGGAGACCGTCGCCCGAAGGATGGTGGCCGACCCTGGTGGACCAGGGCCGGCAGGTTTCCGAAGAGCCTACTTGATGACGTAGGGGAGCAGGCCGAGGAAGCGCGAGCGCTTGATCGCCTGGGCGAGCTCGCGCTGCTTCTTGGCCGAGACCGCGGTGATGCGGGACGGAACGATCTTGCCGCGCTCCGAGACGTAACGGGACAGCAGCTTCACGTCCTTGTAGTCGATCTTCGGCGCGTTGGCGCCGGAGAAGGGGCAGGTCTTGCGACGACGGAAGAACGGACGACGGCCACCGCCGCCGGCGGCTCCACCAGCACTTGCACCGAATGCCATGGCTTAGTTCTCCCCGCCGAAGTTGCGCTCGGGCCGGTCGCCGCGGTCGCCACGATCCCCACGGTCGCGGTCGCCGCCGAAGCCGCCGCCACCACCGAAGCCCTCGTCGTCGCGACGACGGCCGCGCTCGCGATCCTTGCGGTCGTCGCGGTCGCGCTTCTGCATCATCGCGGACGGCTCGTGCTCGAGCTCCTCCACGCGGATGGTCATGAAGCGCAGCACGTCTTCCGAGATCTGCATCTGGCGCTCCATCTCGGCCATGGCGGCCGGGGGGGCGTCGATGTTGAGCAGGGTAAAGTGCGCCTTGCGGTTCTTCTTGATCCGGTAGGCGAGGGACTTGACGCCCCACATCTCGATCTTCTCGAAACGTCCGCCGTTCTGTTCGATGACGCCCTTGTAGGTCTCGATCATCGTCTCGACCTGCTGGGACGTCACGTCCTGGCGTGCCAGGAATACGTGCTCGTAGAGAGGCATTACGGGCCCTTCAGCTTGAATGAGGCCCGGACATGCAGATGCACGATGAGTTCCGGGCCGGTTCGGTTCGCGAGATCGCCCGGCGCCAAGCCCTCCGAGCCGTTTCAACGGGCCCGAGCGGTTGATCGAAGGCGGAGACACGGGACGACGGCTCGTTCGATCGTCGCCAGGCGACGCGGAAAAAAGCCTGTGCCGCGAACGGCACCGTCCGTTCAGCCCCCAGCCGGAGCGAACGCGAGTGGCGGCGGATAGTCGGTTTCGGGGAAAATCGCAAGGCTGAATCGCAAGGCTGCATCGCACGGCCGGGCACGTCGGGCCGTCCCGTCGCCTGCGTGCCGGCGATCGAACGCCGCGACGCGCTTCCGGAGGGCGGCGACGATTTCCGTTCCCCGGAAAGCGCAACGGGACCAGGCCCCTGGGCGCGGCTCGCACGCACCGGGAGGTCGGCCGCGCGAAGTTTCTCCGAACCATCCCCGGGCCGCGACGTTCCTCCTCCCACACCGACCACACGAAGGATCCGTCCCATGCGTAAGACACTCATCTCCGCCACGGCGCTCGTGCTCGCACTCTCGGGTGCGGCGTTCGCGCAGTCCGCGACCGGCAACATGAACAATCCCGGCAGCGTGAAGAGCCCGTCCGAGAAGACGATGGAGAAGGGCGGCACGATGCGGGGCGACATGCCGGCCACAACCGGCACCGCTCCGGGCGCCGCCAACGCGATGCCGGCCGGCCGCGAGGACGGCGCCCGCACGGTTCCGGGCAACGCCGGCGCCAACCCGGTCCGCTGAGCACCAACGACGTACGAGCCTTCGGGCTTCGTCGAAGGGAGGCCGGGCCGTCGTGCCCGGCCTTTCCGCGTTCGAGGGCCCTTCGCAGGAGGCCGCGACCATCCGACCCGCGGCGCGTCGCCTTCGAAACAGCACGGGTCGGGCGATTTCTCGCAGCGGCGAGGCGCCAGGGCGGCCCGATCTGGGCTAAGCACGACGCGATCACCTCGAAGCCACGCGAAAAGATCGGCGCATGTCGGCACATCCTCTCCGCCTCGGCGTGAACATCGACCACGTCGCCACCGTCCGGAACGCCCGCGGCGGCAGCTATCCCGACCCGGTGCGGGCGGCGATGCTGGCGGTGGAGGCCGGTGCCGACGGGATCACGGCCCACCTGCGCGAGGACCGGCGGCACATCCGCGACGCTGACATGGCCGCGCTCGCCCGGACGCTGACCGTGCCGCTCAACTTCGAGATGGCGGCCACCGACGAGATGGTGGCGCTCGCCCGCACGCTGAAGCCGCATGCCGCCTGCCTCGTCCCCGAGAAGCGCGAGGAGCGCACGACGGAGGGCGGCCTCGACATCGTCGGCGGGCGCGATCACCTCGCGCCTCGCATCCGCGCGCTGGCCGAGGCCGGCATCCGGGTGTCGCTGTTCGTCGAGCCGGACGCGGCGGTGATGGAGGCGGCCCACGCGCTCGGCGCGCCGGTCGTGGAGCTTCATACCGGCAGCTACTGCGAGGCCACGGTCGCGGGCGATGCGGCCGCGACCGCGCACGAGCTCGCCCGGATCGTCCGTGCCGCCGAGCACGGGCAGGGGCTCGGGCTGGAGATCCATGCCGGCCACGGGCTGACCACCGACAGCGTTGGGCCGATCGCGCGGATCCCGGAGATCCGCGAGCTCAACATCGGCCACGCGCTCATCGCCGACGCGATCTTCGTCGGGCTGCCCCGGGCGATCCGCGACATGCGCGCGGCGATGGAGGCGGCCCGGGCGGGGAGCCGGGGCCGATGATCCTCGGGATCGGCTCCGACCTCTGCGACATCCGCCGGATCGAGCGCTCGCTCGCGCGCTTCGGCGAGCGCTTCACTCACCGGGTGTTCACCGACGGCGAGCGGGCCCGGTGCGACCGCAAGGCGGCCCGCGCGCCGTCCTACGCAAGGCGCTTCGCCGCCAAGGAGGCCTGCGCCAAGGCGCTCGGCACCGGCCTCGCGCACGGGGTGTTCTGGCGCGACATGGAGGTCGTGAACCTGCCCGGCGGGCAGCCGACGCTGCATCTCACCGGCGGAGCCCTGGACCGGCTGGCCGCGATGCTGCCGGCCGGGCACGCGGCGCGGTTGCACGTCACCCTCACCGACGACCCGCCGATGGCACAAGCTTTCGTGATCATCGAGGCCGTGCCGGAGGGCACCGGGCGGGGTTGACGCCACCTCCCGCCGCGTTGCGGGGGAACCCGGCTTGGTCTAGACCGCCGCGACGCAACGGACACGGTGGGGCGCCGCGGGCAGCGCCCGCGCGGGCCGTCGGCCTCGTCCCAGACGGATCGACAGATGGAACGCGCGCGCTTGGATCGGGACGGCAAACACGAGGTCCGGGCGCAACCGGGGACCTGGGCCAGCATCCGCGAGACCCTGAAGGTCGGGATCCAGGCGCTGCTCATCGCGCTAGTCGTGCGCACGCTGCTGTTCCAGCCGTTCAACATCCCCTCGGGATCGCTGATCCCGACGCTGCTGATCGGCGACTACCTGTTCGTGTCGAAATATTCCTACGGCTACTCGAAGTACTCGCTGCCCTTGAGCGAATACCTGCCGACGAAGGCGGAGGGGCGCATCTGGGCCGCCGAGCCGAAGCGCGGCGACATCGCGGTGTTCAAGCTGCCCAAGGACAACGCCACCGACTACATCAAGCGGGTGATCGGCCTGCCCGGCGACAAGATCCAGATGATCGACGGCGTGCTCAACATCAACGGCAAGCCGGTCAAGCGCGAGCGCATCGCCGATTACGAGACCATCGATCCGTACGGCCAGGCGACCAAGGTGCCGCAGTACAACGAGACGCTGCCGAACGGCGTCGTGCACCACACGATCGAGCGCGACGGCGACAACGGGTTTTGGGACAAGACCGAGCTCTACACCGTGCCGCCGGGGCACTTCTTCATGATGGGCGACAACCGCGACAACTCCACCGACTCGCGCGACCTCGCCAACGTCGGCTACGTCCCGTTCGAGAACTTCGTCGGCCGCGCCGAGATGATCTTCTTCTCGATCGACGAGGGCACGCCCGCCTGGCAGATCTGGAACTGGCCGGCCCACGTGCGCTGGGGCCGCCTGTTCTCGACGATCCACTGACCCCCGCCTTGCCCGACGAGGCGCGCCCCTCCGCCCGCGCACGGCGCATCACCCGCCCGAGGCCCGACCTGTCGGTGCTGGAGGCGCGCATCGGCCACAGCTTCGCCGATCCGTCGCTGCTCGCCCGCGCGGTGACGCATGTGAGCAAGGCGGCGGGCCGTGCCGGCAGCTACCAGCGCCTCGAATTCCTCGGCGACCGCGTCCTCGGCCTCGCCATCGCCGACCGGCTCTACGCCGCCTTTCCGCAGGCCGACGAGGGCGACCTCTCGCGCCGGCTGGCGGGGCTGGTCCGGCGCGAGACCTGCGCCGCCGTCGCCACCGCCTGGGACGTCGGCCCGCACCTCGTCCTCGGGCAGGGCGAGGTGCTGGGCGGCGGCCGCCGCAACCAGACCATCCTGGCCGACGTCTGCGAGGCGATCCTCGGCGCGGTCTACATGGATGCCGGCTACGAGGCCGCCCGGGCGCTGATCGAATCCGCCTTCCGCCCGGCCGAGCCAACCGGCGCGCCGCGCGGCCGCGACGCGAAGTCGGCGCTGCAGGAATGGGCGATGGGCCGCGGCCTCGCGATTCCGGCCTACGACGTCGTCGAGCGCTCCGGCCCCGACCACGCGCCGCATTTCCGCATCGCCGCCCGCGTCGAAGGGCTCGAGCCGGGGGTCGGCGAGGGGCCGTCGAAGCGCCTCGCCGAGCAGGACGCCGCCCGCGCCGTGCTGGCGCGCGAGGGCATCGGCGACGGCGCCGGCCCGGGCGGAGACGGGGCAGGGCGGGATGCCGGCCAGGGGGCCGGCGAGCGGCCGAGCGAGGACCGGACATGAGCGCGATGCCCCACGACGAACCCGAGGACGGCCCGCGGGACGAATTCGAGGCGGTGCCGGAGCGCGCGCCCCCGAGCCTGCTGCCTGGCACCCCGGCCGATGCCAAGGCCGGCTTCGTCGCGCTGATCGGCGTGCCGAACGCCGGCAAGTCGACGCTCCTGAACAGCCTCGTCGGCACCAAGGTCTCCATCGTCTCGCGCAAGGTCCAGACCACGCGGGCGCTGGTGCGCGGCATCCTGATCGAGGGCTCGGCCCAGGTGGTGCTGGTCGACACCCCCGGCATCTTCCAGCCCAAGCGCCGGCTCGACCGGGCGATGGTCCACTCCGCCTGGAGCGGGGCGGCCGACGCCGACGCGGTCTGCCTGCTGGTCGACGCGCGCAAGGGGATCGACGAGGAGCTGGAGACGATCCTGGCGCGCCTGCCGGACGTGCGCCGCCACAAGATCCTGATCCTCAACAAGATCGACCTGATCCTGCGCGAGAAGCTGCTCGCGCTCGCCGAGGACTTGAACAAGCGCATCCCGTTCGCCGACACCTTCATGATCTCGGCGCTGAACGGCGACGGCATCGCCACGCTCAAGCAGGCGCTCGCCAAGCTGATGCCCTCCGGCCCCTGGCTCTACCCGGAGGACCAGGTCTCGGACGCCCCCATCCGCATGCTCGCCTCCGAGATCACGCGCGAAAAGCTCTACGATCGGCTGCACGAGGAGCTGCCCTACCGCTCCACCGTCGAGACCGACCAGTGGCAGGTGCGCAAGGACGGCTCGGTGCGGATCGAGCAGACCATCTTCGTCGAGCGCGAGAGCCAGCGCTCGATCGTGCTCGGCAAGGACGGCCAGACCATCAAGGCGATCGGCACGGCGGCCCGCCGCGAGATCGCCGAGGTCGCCGAGACCACGGTCCACCTGTTCCTGCACGTGAAAGTGCGCGAGAACTGGGCCGACGACCCGGCCCGCTACCGCGAGATGGGCCTGGAATTCCCGCGCGGCTGATCCGTTTCGGTTTCCGGCTTCTCGAATCGCGCGAAACCGCGTGTTGATGCGCCGGGCTCCCCGTGCCGATCCGGCCGCCCCCCGAACCGCTCGCGCGGGGTCGCCCAAGGCGCGGCGTTTCCCCATCCTCCAAGGCCGCTTCGGCGGCCCGGTCCCGAAATTCCCGTCACCCATGCCCGAAACCGCCATCTCCGACGCCGTCTACGGCCTGCCGCCGGCCGAGCTCGCCGAGGTTCCGCCGGATGCCGTCCAGCTCTCGCCCCTCGTTCCCGGGTCCGCCCGGCTGGAGGATTGCGCGGATGCGAGCCTCGCGCAGGTTCGGATGCTGGCGCCGCCCGGCACCGTGGAACGCCGCTTCGTGCTGGCGCAGGCGCTGCGGGCGCTGCGGCCCGGCGGCGAGCTCCTGGCGATGGCCCCGAAGGATCGGGGCGGCGCACGGCTGGCGCGCGAGCTGACGGATCTTGGCTGCACCAGCGCCGAGGAGGCCCGTCGCCATCACCGGATCTGCCGCGTCGTCCGGCCCGAGGGCGACCTGCCGCTGGCCGCCGCTCTGGAGGAGGGGGCGCCGCGCCACATCGACAACCTTTCCTTGTGCACGCAGCCCGGCATCTTCTCGTGGGACCGGCTCGATCCCGGCAGCGCGCTTCTGCTCGCGACCCTGCCGGCGCTGAAGGGCGGCGGCGCCGATTTCGGCTGCGGCCTCGGCATCCTGGCGCGCGCGGTGCTGGCCTCGCCCGCCGTCACCGCGCTGACGCTGATCGACATCGACCGCCGCGCCGTCGAGATGGCGCGCCGCAACGTCGGTGACCCGCGCAGCACCATCCGCTGGGCCGACATCCGCGCGGCGGATCCCGGCCTGACGCGCCTCGACTTCGTGGTGACCAACCCGCCGTTCCACGACGGCGGCGCCGAGGACCAGAAGCTCGGGCAGGTCTTCATCCGCCGTGCCGCGGAGGCCTTGCGCCCCGGCGGCAGCCTGTGGCTGACGGCCAACGCGCACCTGCCCTACGAGCGCGTGCTCGCCGAGGCCTTCAAGGCCGTGACGGTGAAGGCGTCCGCCCACGGCTACAAGGTGTTCGAGGCGCGCAAATGAGCGCCAAGGCCCCGACCGCCCGGCTCGACAAGCTGCTGGCCAACCTCGGCTACGGCTCGCGCCGCGAGATCGCCGGCCTGGCGCGGGCCGGACGCATCGTTCTGGACGGCGCGGCCCTCGCCGACGCGGGCGCCCGCATCGCCGTGACGCCGGACCTGCCCGCGCGTCTGGCCGTCGACGGCGCGGGCATCGACCCGCCCCCCGGCCTCGCGCTGATGCTGCACAAGCCGCTCGGCGTCACCTGCTCGCACAAGGAGGCCGGCCCGCTGGTCTACGGGCTCCTGCCCGAGCGCTGGCGCCGCCGCGACCCGGCGCTCTCCACCGTCGGCCGCCTCGACAAGGAGACCTCGGGCCTGCTGCTGCTCACCGACGACGGTGCGCTGCTGCATCGGATCATCGCGCCCAAGGCCAACGTGGCCAAGCGCTACCGCGTGACGCTCGACCGCCCGCTGAAGGGCGACGAGGGCGCGATCCTCGCCGCCGGGACCCTGATGCTGGAGGACGACGACAAGCCGCTCCTGCCGGTGGGCTTCTCCGCCGAGGACGCGACGCATGCCACCGTGACCCTGCACGAGGGCCGCTATCATCAGGTCCGCCGCATGTTCGCGGCGATGGGCAACCACGTCACCGCGCTGCATCGCGACCGGATCGGCGGCCTCGCCCTGCCGGCGGACCTGCCGGCAGGGGCGTATCGGGTGATGGACGCGGCGGACGTGGCGAACGTCTTTTCCGCCGCCTGATCCCGGCCTCGAGTCCGCTGCCTGGGGTTTCCGGCGCCCCGGCGATACCGTTGCCCTGGCGGCCAACCTCTGCTAAGGCCCCGCCCATTCCACACGCGGAGCCGGCCCCATGCCTGAATGGGGCGTTTCCGGTGATCGGCCGATCCGTCGGCCGGTCGCTACCTCCGCGGCGGCATAACCGGAAAGAAAGCGAAAGACTCATGGCCGTCGATTTCACCATGCGCCAGCTCCTCGAGGCCGGCGCCCATTTCGGGCACCAGTCGCACCGCTGGAACCCGAAGATGCAACCCTACATCTTCGGCACCCGCAACAACATCCACATCATCGACCTCGCCCAGACGGTGCCGGCGCTGCACACCGCGCTGCAGGCGGTGAGCGACACGGTCGCCAAGGGCGGCCGCGTGCTGTTCGTCGGCACCAAGCGCCAGGCGGCCGACACGATCGCCGAGGCCGCCAAGCGTTCGGCCCAGTACTACGTCAACTCCCGCTGGCTCGGCGGCATGCTGACCAACTGGAAGACCATCTCCGGCTCGATCTCGCGCCTGCGCAAGGTCGACGAGACCCTCGACACCGGCGGCCCGGGCCTCACCAAGAAGGAGCGCCTGATGCTGTCCCGTGAGAAGGACAAGCTCGAGAAGGCGCTCGGCGGCATCAAGGACATGGGCGGCGTGCCCGACCTGCTGTTCGTGATCGACACCAACAAGGAGCAGCTCGCGATCAAGGAGGCCCAGCGCCTCGGGATCCCGGTGGCCGCGATCGTCGACACCAACTGCAACCCGGACGGCATCACCTACGTCGTCCCGGCCAACGACGACGCCGGCCGCGCCATCGCGCTCTACTGCGACCTGATCGCCCGCGCCGCCATCGACGGCATCTCGCGCGGCCAGGGCTCGTCGGGCGTCGACCTCGGCGCCTCCGAGGAGCCGATGGCCGAGGAGCTTCCGTCGGACGAGGCCGCCGCCGTCTCGGTGGAGTCGGGGGCCCTCGATCCGGCCGACGTCGCGATGCTCGCCGAGTCGACCGAGCATTTCGAGCTGCTCGCCGCCCCCCGCGGCGCGCCGGACGACCTGTCCAAGCTCCACGGCGCCGGCCCGCAGATCGTGCAGAAGCTCAACGACGCCGGCATCTACCACTACTGGCAGATCGCCGCGATGAGCCCGGAAGACGTCGCCAAGGTCGACGCCGACCTGAAGCTCAACGACCGCTTCGGCCGCGACGGCTGGGTCGCCCAGGCCCGCGGCTTCGTCGAGGCCCAGGCCGCCGCCTGATCGCCCGCCGGGATCGCGGCGGCCCCATCCGGGGCGCCGTGATCCGCACCACCACATTCGGGCCCGGCGTTCACCCCTGGACGTCGGGCTCCTCTCATCTGAGATGACGAAAGGACCGGCCATGGCCAACATCACCGCCGCGATGGTGAAGGAACTCCGCGAGAAGACCGGCGCGGGCATGATGGACTGCAAGGGCGCGCTCAACGAGACGCAGGGCGACCTCGAGGCCGCCGTTGACTGGCTCCGCACCAAGGGCCTCGCCAAGGCCGCCAAGAAGGCCGGCCGCGTCGCCGCCGAGGGCCTCGTCGCCGTGGAGTCCTCGGGACACCACGCCGCCATCGTCGAGGTGAATTCCGAGACCGACTTCGTCGCCCGCAACGACGCCTTCCAGGCCTTCGCCCGCGAAGCCGCCAAGATGGCGCTCGATTCCGACGGCACCCTGGACAGCCTCCAGGCCGCGCACTTCCCCGGCGGCAGCGAGACCGTCTCGGAGAAGCTGCAGAACCTCATCGCCACCATCGGCGAGAACATGAACCTGCGCCGCGTCGCCAAGCTTGACGTGACCAAGGGCGTGATCGCGAGCTACGTCCACGGCCAGATCTCCGAAGGCCTCGGCAAGATCGGCGTGCTGGTCGCGCTCGAGTCGGAGGGCGACGTCGAATACCTGTCGACGCTCGGCCGCCAGATCGCGATGCACGTCGCCGCCACCAACCCCGTGGCGCTCGACGCCTCCGGCGTCGACGCCGCCACGTTGGAGCGCGAGTCGAACATCCTGCGCGAGAAGAACGCCGGCAAGCCCGACCACGTGATGGCGAAGATCGTCGAGAGCGGCCTGAAGAGCTACTACAAGGAGGTCACCCTCCTGGAGCAGCCCTTCGTGCACGACGGCTCGAAGACGATCACCCAGGTGATCAAGGAGGCCGCCGGCAAGGCCGGCGCCCCGGTCGCGCTCACCGGCTTCGTGCGCTACGCGCTCGGCGACGGCATCGAGAAGGAAGAGGGCCCCGACTTCGCCTCCGAAGTCGCCACCATGTCGCGCTGAGTCATGTCGCGCTGAGCGACATGATAGGTTCTTCCGAGGAGCCTCGGCCGCAAGGCCGGGGCTCCTCGCGTTCCGGCACCCGACGAAGCCGCCGGCGTCTCGCTCAAGCCATGGCTGCGGCGACCATGTCCGGATGCCGGGCGATGACGCGAACGTAGGCGACTGCGAAATCGGGAGGCGTGGTCCGAGCCTGTTCCCAATCGCGCAGGGTTCCGAGCGGGACACGGAACCTGAGGGCGAACGCGGCTTGCGAAAGGCCCAGCGTCGTGCGTGCCATCCGGATCAGCCGGGCCTTCTGCGCCCGATCCAAAGCCGTCGCGGGGACATCGAAATCCCCCGGGTCGCTGGTCTCAGAGGCCAGAATCGTAGGCTCGTCCTTCACCGGCATTGCTTCGCTTCACAGAGATGAACCGTGGCCGCCCGTTTCGCCAAGTGAACACGGCCGCGTGGAGTTTGCCCTCGACCAGACCAATGGGCTTGAAACGTTCCTCGCCGTCCTGCGGCCGGACGGAGGGAATGATCGGGTGGGCCTCGTCCGCCATGATCCTGTCGCCGAACGCGAGCGACAGGCCGTGCCGTTCGCGGTTGATCGCATCCTTGCCGGGATCGAACGGCTCGCTCATCGTACCAATGATACGGAAATCCCGTACCTCCAACAAGGCGACATCCGAGGCCGGCAACCGATTTTTCGCAGCCGCTCCGCGGAGAGCGGTCTCCGAGGCCTCGACGGTCCCGGGCGGCCTGACGTAGAAGCCCCTCGGTTCTGGATCAGGTTCGGCCGTGTCGCCGGACCCTATGAGGTGGACGATGCCGGAGACGACGCCGTTTCGCCGGGTGCTGGTGAAACTCTCGGGCGAGGCGCTGGCCGCCCCCGACGGGTACTGGCTCCATCCGCCGACGCTGGCGGGCCTCGCCGAGGACATCGCCCGCGCCATCGAGGCCGGGATCGAGGTCGCGCTGGTGGTCGGCGGCGGCAACATGATCCGCGGCGCGCGGATCTCGCAGGCCGGGTTCATCGACAGGGCCACCGGCGACTCGCTCGGCATGATGGCCACGGTGATGAACTCGCTCGCGCTCGAGACCGCGCTCAACGCGGCCGGCGTCCCCGCGCGCACGATGTCGGCGGTCTCGATGCCGACGATCTGCGAGACCTACGCGCGCCAGCCGGCCCTGCACCACCTCGACAAGGGCCAGGTGGTCGTGCTCGCCGGCGGCACCGGCAACCCGTTCTTCACCACCGACACCGCCGCTGTGCTGCGCGCGGCCGAGCTCCGCTGCGACGCGGTCCTGAAGGCGACGCAGGTCGACGGCGTCTACTCGGCCGACCCGAAGACCCATCCTGAGGCGACCCGCTACGACCGCATCACCCACGACGAGGCGATCGCCCGCGACCTCAAGATCATGGACACCGCCGCCTTCGCGCTCGCCCGCGAGAGCCGGCTGTCGATCGTGGTCGGCTCGGTGCACCCGCCCTCCTCGATCACTGCGATCCTCACCGGGCATGCGGCCTCGACCCTGGTCGTGCCCTGAGGACGGCGGGCGTCCCCGAGGGGCGTTGCGGTTTGCGGCCTCACGGGATTTCGTTCATTGAGGCGCCGACGCGCTCCGGCCCGGCGGGCCGGCTCGACCGACGAACAGTGAAGACGTTTCGGGAACTCTGAGACAATGGCTACACCGGACTTCGACCTCGCCGACATCAAGCGCCGCATGCAGGGCGCGGTCACGGCGCTCTCCAAGGATCTCGGCTCGCTGCGTACCGGCCGCGCGACGCCGAGCATCCTCGACCCGATCCAGGTCGACGCCTACGGCGCCTCGATGCCGATGGCGCAGGTCGCCACCGTGAGCGTGCCCGAGCCGCGCCTGCTGTCGATCTCGGTGTGGGACCGCGGCATGGTCACGGCGGTCGAGAAGGCGATCCGCGAATCCGATCTCGGGCTCAATCCGCAGACGGAAGGCCAGACCATCCGCCTGCGCATCCCCGAGATGAACGAGCAGCGCCGCAAGGAGATGGTCAAGGTCGCGCACAAGTACACCGAGGAGGCCCGCGTCGCGGTCCGCCACGTGCGCCGCGACGGGCTCGACCACCTCAAGAAGCTGCTCAAGGACAGCGCCATCTCCGAGGACGACGAGAAGCGCCAGGCCACGGAAGTGCAGAAGGTCACCGACCAGCACATCGCCGAGGTCGACGGGGTGCTGGCGTCCAAGGAAAAGGAAATCATGCAGGTGTGAGGCGGCCTCGGCCCCGCTCCCGAGGGGAGGGGGCGTGACGGTGCCTGCGCCGACCTGTGAGGAAACGCTAGGCCGGGCCGGCTGCCCCGGGGCCGGCGACGTGACGGAGAGGGGACGCGTGGACGGGAAGCACTCTGCGCGCCTTGCATCCGCGCGGACCGACGGTTCGAGGGCGCAGTGATGGCCGCCGACGACAGGGCGGTCGGCGCGCGGAAGAACCCGTTCGCGAACCGCGAGTTCGGCCTGCGCGTGGTCTCCGGGCTCGTGCTGGCGGCGATCGTCGTGGCGGCCCTGGTGGTCGGCGGCTGGGCCTTCGCCGTGATCTGGCTCGCCGCCGGGATCGTCGGCGCCGCCGAATGGATCGGCATGAGCCGGACGACGCCGCGGCGCGCGCTGCTGGCCATCGTCGCCGGCACGCTGATCCTGGCGGCGGCATGCTTCGAGGGCGACGCGCCGACCTACGCGGTGCCGGTGCTCCTGGCGCTCGGCGCTGCGCTCTGCCTGATCGTGGCGGAGGGGGCGGCCGGACGCCTGCGGGCGCTCGGCGCCCTGTTCGGCGGCGCGGTCGTCGCCCTGGTGCCGGTGGCGCTCCGCGACGCGCCGGCGATCGGCATCCTCGGGCCGGCCTGGATGTTCGCAGTGGTGTGGTCGACCGACGTGGTGGCCTACTTCACCGGCCGGACGCTCGGCGGGCCGAAGCTGATGCCGCGGGTGTCGCCGAAGAAGACGTGGTCCGGCGCGCTCGGCGGCCTCGCTGGCGCGGTGGCCGCCGGTCTCGCTGTCGTCGCGCTCGCCCGGGCGCAGGGCTGGAGCCCGCTCGCCGAGACCGCCCTCGTCTGGGTCGGGCTCGCCAGCGCCGTCGCCTCGCTCCTGAGCCAGGGCGGCGACCTCGTCGAATCGGCCCTGAAGCGCCGCTACGGCGTCAAGGATTCCGGCAAGTCCATTCCCGGCCATGGCGGGGTGATGGACCGGCTCGACGGGTTCTTCGCGGTCGCGTTGCTCGCCGGCCTGTACCTGATCCTGCGCCGCCTCGCGGCTTGACGGAGTTTTTCGCCGTGACCCACACCGTCACCATCCTGGGCGCCACGGGCTCGATCGGCCGCTCGACCACCGACCTCCTCGCCCAGCACCCGGATCGCTTCCGGGTCGGCGCGGTGGTCGGCGGCCGCGATGCGGCGGCCCTGGCCAAGGTCGCGCGCGAGACCGGCGCGCGCTTCGCCGCGCTCGCCGATCCGGCCGGCGGCGCGGCGCTCGCCGAGGCGCTGTCGGGCTCCGGCATCCCGTCCGGGGCGGGCGAGGCGGCGGTGCTCGACGCGGTGGCGCAGGAGGCCGACATCGTCGTCGCGGCGATCAGCGGGGCCGCCGGCCTGAAGCCGACCCATGAGGCGCTCCGCCTCGGGCGGCAGGTCGCGCTCGCCAACAAGGAGAGCCTGGTCTGCGCCGGCGACGCCTTCATGCGCGACGCCAAGCGCTACGGCGCGACCATCCTGCCGATGGATTCCGAGCACGACGCGCTCAGCCAGGCGATGGCCGGCCGGCCGCTGGAAGACGTGCGCACCATGATGATCACCGCCTCCGGCGGCCCGTTCCGGACCTGGACGCGCGAGCGCATCGCCGCCGCCTCGCCGGCGGAGGCCGCCGCCCACCCGACCTGGTCGATGGGGATGAAGATCAACATCGATTCCGCCTCCCTGATGAACAAGGGGCTGGAGCTGATCGAGGCGCACCACCTGTTCGGCATCGAGCCGGGCCGCCTCGACGTGGTGGTGCATCCGCAATCGGTGATCCACGGGATGATCTACTGGCTCGACGGCGCCGTCACCGCCGAGCTGGCGCTGCCCGACATGCGCGTGCCGATCTCGCACTGCCTCGGCCTCGGCGACCGCCTGACCATCGCCCGCGGCCGGTCCCTCGACCTCGTGGCTTTGGGCAGCCTCACCTTCGAGGCCGCCGACGAGGCGCGCTTCCCGTGCCTGCGGATCGCCCGCGCGGCGCTCGCCGAGGGCGGCGCGGCGCCGACGGTGATGAACGCGGCCAACGAGATCGCGGTGGCGGCCTTCATCGCCGGCACGATGCCGTTCTACGGCATCGCCGACCTCGTCGAGCGCGCGATCGCGCATTTCGCGGGGATCCACCGCACCGCCCCCGACGGCGTCGAGGAGGCGCTGGCGATCGACGCCGAGGTGCGGGCCTGGAGCACGGCCGCTTTGCCGCGGATGCGCGCGGCCGGCTGAGCGCGACGGATTTTCCGATCCGCACCGGCGTTTCCCTCCCCCCTTGAGCGGGGGAGGAAAGGGTGCTCGGAGTCGAGGCCTGGCCGCATCCGCGCGTCGTCGGGAGCGAAGGGCGTGCCTCAGCGCCCCGGGCCGTAGCCCGCGAAGAACACCCGCACGGCCTCGCGGATGCGATAGTCGATCTCCTCCCGCGTCACCGGATCGCCGGCGTGGAACAGCAGGCGCGTCAGCAGGCCGGCCTGGCAGAGATGCAGGAAGTGCTTGGCGGCGAGGTTCGTGTCCGCCGCGTTCAGGCGCCCGGCCGCCACCTGCGCGTCGAGGTAGGCGGTGAGCCGCGTCACGCCCATCGCCGGGCCAGCCTCGAAGAAGGCCTGCCCGAAGCGCGGGAACTTCTCGCAGGCGCCGATCACCATGCGGATCACCGCCACGTGCTCGGGCCGCACCATCTCGATGAGGTAGGTGGTGCCGAGCCGCGTCAGCACCGCGGCGACGTCGGGGTCGTCGGCATCCAGCAGGAACAGGGCCTCGGCCAAGCCCCGCTTCTCCTCCAGGGTCAGCGCCTCGAACAGCGCCTCCTTGCTGTCGAAGTAGACGTAGAGCGTGCCCTTCGAGACGCCGGCCGTGCGAGCGATCTCGCCCATGCTCGCGCCGTCGAAGCCCGCGCCCATGAAGACCTGGCGCGCGCCGTCGAGGATCTGGCGGCGCTTGTCGCTCTCGGGCGTGACGGCGTCTCGTTCCAGCGTCGCGGAGGTCGCGGGCATCTTGGCGATCCTGATTGACCGAACCGTTCGGTCAATGATATCTACTGCGTCGGAACGGCGGACGTCAATCGTCCTCGTCGATGACCGAACCGTTCGGTCAGCAAGTTTCAAGCTGGGATTTCGGGCATGTCGTTGCGCGAGGATGGCGACCGGATCGATGCGGCCGAGGCGACCGACGCCTTGCGGGACGAGCGCGCCGAGGCGCCGCGCGCCACGCCGAAGGCGGCCGCGGCCTCGCCCCACGTCCCGGCTCCCGCCGAGGCCCCGGTGGTCGGGAAGCGCTCGCGTAAGAAGCTCGTCCTGGCGGGCCTGCTCTGCGCGGCGTTGGCCGGGGGCGGCTACCAGGGCTGGCAGTACTGGACCGTCGGGCGGTTCTTCGTCTCGACCGACGACGCCTACGTGCAGGCGGACATCTCGGTGCTCGCCGCCAAGATCTCCGGCTACCTCGAAGCCGTCCCGGTGGTGAACGGGCAGTCGGTCAAGAAGGGCGACGTGATCGCCCGGCTCGACGACGGCGACTACCGGCTCGCGCAGCAGGCGGCGCAGGACAAGCTCGCGACCCAGGAGAGCACCATCGTGCGGATCGGCCGGCAGGCCGAGGCGGCGCAGGCGCAGGTCGTGCAGATGGCCGCCCAGATCGACGCCACCAAGGCCGACGCGGTGCGGGCGCTCGCCGACTACAACCGCGCGACCCAGATGCAGGCCGACTACGTCGCGAAATCCCGCCTCGACCAGGCCAAGGCCGACCGCGACCGCACCGATGCCGCGGTCAAGGGGGCCGAGGCCGGTCTGATCGCGGCCAAGGCCAACGTCGAGGTTCTGCACGCCCAGCAGCGCGAGGCCGAGAGCCTCGCGGCCGAGCTGCGCACCGCCGTCGACCGCGCCAAGCGCGACGTCGCCTTCTCGACGATCCGGGCACCGTTCGACGGGGTCGTCGGCAACAAGGCGGTGGAGGCCGGCGCCTACGTCGCGCCGGGCTCGCGCGTCGCCGCCCTGGTGCCGCTCAAGAGCGTCCGCATCGATGCGAACTTCAAGGAGACCCAGCTCGTGCGCGTCCGCCCCGGGCAGCACGTGCGCATCGAGGTCGACGCCTATCCCGACCGCGAGATCGCGGGCGAGGTCGAGTCGCTCTCGCCCGCCTCGGGCTCGGTGTTCAGCCTGCTGCCGCCCGACAACGCGACCGGCAACTTCACCAAGATCGTCCAGCGCCTGCCGGTGCGGGTGAAGGTGCCGGCCGACGTCGCCGCCGAGGGCCTGCTCCGGCCCGGCCTGTCGGTGACGGTCCGCATCGACACCCGCGACGGCGCCGACGCGCCGCTCCTGCGGACCGCGCATAAGCAGGACTGACCGCCATGGCCGCGACCGCCGCCGCCGGCCCCGGCCGAGCCCCCATCCCCGCGGCATCGCCCTCCGCGACGGCCGAGCCGCCGCTCGACCGCCGCCGGATGGTGGCGTTCCTGTGCATGGTGTTCGGGATGTTCATGGCGATCCTGGACATCCAGATCGTCTCGGCCTCGCTCAACGAGATCCAGGCCGGCCTGTCGGCGTCGGGCGACGAGATCCCCTGGGTCCAGACCAGCTACCTGATCGCCGAGGTGATCTCGATCCCGCTCTCGGGCACCCTCTCGCGGGTGCTCTCGACCCGGTGGATGTTCGTGATCTCGGCCGGCGGCTTCACGCTGATGAGCGTGATGTGCGCCACCGCCTCCTCGATCGACGAGATGATCGTCTGGCGCGCGCTGCAGGGCTTCATCGGCGGCGGCATGATCCCGACGGTGTTCGCCTCGGCCTTCACGATCTTCCCGCCGTCCAAGCGCTCGATCGTCTCGCCGATGATCGGCCTCGTGGCGACGCTGGCGCCGACCATCGGCCCGACGGTCGGCGGCTACCTGACGGACCTCGGCTCCTGGCACTGGCTGTTCCTGATCAACGTGGTGCCCGGCATCGCCGTCACGGTCTCGACCTTCTTCCTCGTCGACTTCGACGAGCCGAACCTCGACCTATTCAGGAGCTTCGACTGGTACGGGCTCGCCGGCATGGCGGGCTTCCTCGGCTGCCTCGAATACGTGCTCGAGGAAGGGCCGAACCACGATTGGCTGCAGGACGATGCGGTGGCGATCTGCAGCGTCATCGGCACGGTCTCGGCGGTCGGCTTCTTCTGGCGGGTCTTCACCGCGAAGCAGCCGATCGTGGACCTGCGCGCCTTCGCCGACCGCAACTTCGCCGCCGGCTGCGCGGCGAGCTTCGTCCTCGGCATCGGCCTCTACGGGCTGACCTACCTCTACCCGGTCTACCTCGCGCGGATCCGCGGCTACTCGGCGCTGCAGATCGGCGAGACGATGTTCGTCTCGGGCCTGTGCATGTTCGCCACCGCGCCGATCGCCGGGCGGTTCTCCGGCAAGGTCGACCCGCGCATCCTGATGGCGATCGGGTTCTCGGGCTTCGCCGCCGGGACCTGGATCGTCACCGGGCTGACCAAGGATTGGGACTTCTGGGAGCTGCTGTGGCCGCAGGTCCTGCGCGGCTGCTCGCTGATGCTGTGCATGATCCCGATCAACAACATCGCGCTCGGCACCCTGCCGCCGGCCCGGATCAAGAACGCCTCCGGCCTCTACAACCTCACGCGGAACCTCGGCGGCGCGGTCGGGCTCGCGCTGATCAACACCCTGCTCAACGATCGCTGGGACCTGCACCTCGAGCGCCTGCACGAGCGCTTCACCTGGGCCAACGGCGCGGCCCTGGAGCGCCTCGACGCGATGCGCCGCCAGTTCGAGGCGACCGGCGGCGACGCCGAGAAGATGGCCCTGAAGGCGATGACCAACACCGTGCGGATGCAGGGGCTGGTGATGAGCTTCGAGGACGTGTTCCTCGTTCTCACCGGCCTGTTCCTGCTGATGGCGCTGGCCACGCCCCTGATCCGCAGGCCCGCGGCGGCGGCCGCCGGGGGAGGCGGGCACTGACGGGCAGGCGAGGCGGGGGGGCGGGGGGATAGCGGGGAAAAGGCGGGTTCGCGCCGCGCCCGCATCGCCGCCGCCGCGCGCTCGTGCCACGCTGGCGTTTCGTCGGCGCAGGTTTGCGTTGGATCACCACCGCCCCGATCTGCTAGAGCGGAGTGCAAGGCCCGATCGCGGCCCGAGGATCGACGCATGGATTTCCTGACCGCGATGGGCGGCACGGCCACCGGCTTCTTCGGTGCGGTGATCCCGTTCCTGTTCGTGCTGACCGTCGTGGTCTTCGTCCACGAGATGGGGCACTTCCTCGTCGGACGCTGGTGCGGCGTCGGCGTCCACGCGTTCTCGATCGGCTTCGGGCCGGAGCTCGTCGGCTTCAACGACCGCCACGGCACCCGCTGGAAGCTCTGCGCGATTCCGCTCGGCGGGTACGTCAAGTTCCACGGCGACGCCAACGGCGCCAGCATTCCGGATGCCGACACCATCGCGCGGATGACCCCGCAGGAGCGGGCGATCAGCTTCCCGACCCAGCCGGTGGCCAAGCGCGCGGCGATCGTCGTCGCCGGCCCGGTGGCGAACTTCATCCTCGCGATCCTGCTGTTCGCCGGCGCGATCTGGCTCGGCGGCCGTCTCGAGCTGCCGGCCCGGGTCTCGGCGATCGATCCCAGCAGCGCGGCGGCGCAGGCCGGCTTCCAGACCGGCGACCTCGTGAAGAGCATCGACGGCGAGCCGATCCCCGATTTCAACACGATGTACCGCATCGTCACCGGCAGCGCCGGAACACCGCTGAACTTCGTCGTCGAGCGGGCCGGGGCCGACGTGCCGATCGTCGCGACGCCGTCGGTCTACGAGGAGAGCACCAAGTTCGGCCGCCACCGCATCGGGCGCCTCGGCATCCGCTCGCCGGCCGCCTCCGAGGCGAAGCTGGTCACCTACGGCCCGGTCGCCTCCCTCGGCCTCGGCGTGCACGAGACGGTGTTCGTGGTCGAGCGCACCTTCTCCTACCTCGGCAAGCTGGTGACCGGCCGCGAATCCGCCGACCAGCTCTCCGGGCCGATCGGCATCGCCCGCGTCTCCGGCGAGGTCGCCAAGGTCGGCGGCATCGGTGCGCTGATCGGGCTGATCGCGCTGCTCTCCGTCTCGATCGGTCTGCTCAACCTGTTCCCGGTGCCGCTGCTCGATGGCGGCCACCTGCTGTTCTACGCCTTCGAGGTGGTGCGCGGCCGCCCCTTGAGCGAGCGCGCCCAGGAGATCGGCTTCCGCGTCGGACTCGCCCTCGTGCTGGTGCTGATGATCTTCGCGGCCTGGAACGACATCCTGAACCTCGGCGCCTCCTGGCGCGCGACCTGAGCGCGGCACCGCGCTCGGTCCCCGCGCGCCGCCCACGAGGCGGTCGCCGCAATCCCGCCGCGATTGCGCGCGCGGCGGCCTCCGGCGGCGCCTGACCGGCCCCCGGCGAGTCCCCTGACGGGAGGCCGTGGAAGGGTTACGAAGACGTTTCCCGGATCCGGCACGGCCCGGGATTTCCGTGTCGGGGCAGGGATTTACCGTTCGTTTACCCTGCGACGAAATGGATGGGAACTTTGCGGGAGCGTTAAGTGGCCTGAAGGCCACGGCCCCCAAAATCCCGGTCATAGGACCCCCCGCGCCGTTTGCTTGGCAGGGGAATCCCGCTAAGAGCTACGCTTGGACCAGGTATTACGGGACGGCCGGTCAACGGTCGCTCGTGGCGGGTGCGAACCCGATCCGATGATAAGACAGACGGGCGAATAGATGATGTCGATGACGGGGAAGCACCGGCGCAAGTCGGTGAAGCGGACCATCGTCCTAGCCGCCGCGGCGGGCATTGCGCTGACCGGGGTCGCGCAGGCCCAGCAGATCGTCGTTCAGGGCAACCGCCGCGTCGATGCCGACACCATCCGTTCCTACGTCACCGGCACCGCATCGGGCTCCGCCGAGGAAGCCCGCCGCAACCTGCTCGCCAGCGGCATGTTCGCGGACGTGAAGGTCGCCGCCAGCGGCGGCCGCACCGTCGTGACGGTCCGCGAGAACAACCTGATCAACCGGGTCGTGTTCGAGGGCAACAAGAAGATCGAGAAGGCCACGCTCGAAGGGCAGGTCGAGGCCAAGGCCCGCGGCGCCTTCAACGAGGCCGTGATCAAGTCCGACATGGCGCGGATCAAGGAAGTCTACCGCCGCGCCGGCCGCGGGACCGCCAAGGTCACCTACCGCACCGTCGACCTGCCCAACGGCTCGATCGACGTGATCTACCAGATCGACGAGGGCGATAAGACCGGCATCGTGTCGATCACCTTCGTCGGCAACAACGCCGTGAGCGAGCGGACGCTGAAGGGGCTGGTCTCCTCGTCCGAGATGAACTTCCTGTCGTTCATCAAGACCTCCGACGTCTACGATCCCGATCGCATCGCCAACGATCTCGACCTCGTCCGCCGCTACTACCTACGCAAGGGCTACGCCGACTTCCGCATCGTCAACGCCGACGCCCGCTACGTCGAGGGCCCGGACGCCAACGGCTGGGTGATCACGGTCACGGTCGAGGAGGGCGAGCAGTACACGGTCGGCGCCGTGGCGGTGGATTCCCGCCTGCCGGGCCTCGACACGAAGAACCTCGACGGCGAGATCCGCACCACGGTCGGCGACGTCTACAACGCCGAGGACGTCGAGAAGACCCTGTCGGGCCTGACCAACGACGTCGCCCGGGCCGGCTATCCCTTCGCCCAGGTCCGCCCGACCGGCCAGCGCGACCGCGCGACCCACCAGGTCTCCCTCGGCTTCGTCGTCGAGGACGGCCCGCGCGTCTACGTCGAGCGCATCAACATCCGCGGCAACACCCGCACCCGCGACTACGTCATCCGCCGCGAGCTCGATATCGCCGAGGGCGACGCCTACAACCGCGTGCTGACCGACCGCGCCGAGCGCCGCCTGAACGGCCTCGGCTTCTTCAAGAAGGTCCGCTTCTCGAACGAGCCCGGCTCCTCGCCCGACCGCGTCGTGATCAACATCGACGTCGAGGATCAGCCCACGGGCTCGTTCTCGGTGGCGGGCGGCTACTCCACCCAGGACGGCATCATCGGCGAGGTCTCGGTCTCCGAGTCGAACTTCCTCGGTCGCGGCCAGTACGTCCGCGTCGCCGGTACCGGCGGCCAGTACTCGCGCGGCGTCGACTTCTCGTTCACCGAGCCGTACTTCCTCGGCTACCGCCTCGCGGCCGGCTTCGACGCGTTCTACAAGTACAGCGACCTGACCCGGTACTCGCGCTACGAGACCACCGTCTACGGCGGCCAGCTCCGTATCGGCCTGCCGGTGACCGAAGCCTTCGGCGTGACCCTGCGCTACTCGCTCTACAACACCGAGCTGAAGGTCCCGAACTCGATCAAGCAGCCCTACAACGACTGCTCGAACCCGATCCCGGGCATCACCAGCGTCTACCCGAACGGCGCGCAGCTCAACGGCCGCGACGTCAGCGGGCTGGCCCAGTACCCGGCCTGTGCCTACAACGGCGAGGCCTCGATCGCGATCAAGGGCTCCCAGGGCAACACGCTCACCTCGCTCGCCGGCCTGACGCTCGCCTACTCGACGCTGGACGTCATCGGCGCGCCCCGCAACGGCCTCTACGCCGAGCTGAAGCCCGACGTCGCGGGCCTCGGCGGCGACTCGAAGTTCTTCCGCGTCACCGGCGACGCCCGGTACTACAAGGAACTCTACGAGGACGTCGTCGGCTTCGTCCGCCTCCAGGGCGGTCACATCGAGGCGCTGGACAGCAACCCGCTGCGCATCACCGACCAGTTCTTCCTCGGGCCGTCGCTGGTCCGCGGCTTCGCTCCCAACGGCATCGGCCCGCGCGACGTCGGCACCACCGACGCCCGCTCCAACGCCATCGGCGGCTCGACCTACGTCGGCGGCACCCTCGAGATCCAGTTCCCGCTCCCCTACGTGCCGCGCGATCTCGGCCTGAAGGGCGCGGTCTTCGCCGACGCCGGCACGCTGTTCGGCTATCACGGCCGCACCACGTTCGACGTGAACGGCGACAACTTCATCAACGGCACCGCGCCCGGCGGCGCGTGCAACTTCAACGCCTTCAACATCGGCGTCGAGCCGGAATGCGTGAACGTCCGCGACAAGGCCGTCATCCGCTCGTCGGTCGGCGCCTCGATCCTGTGGAACTCCCCGCTCGGCCCGATCCGCTTCGACTACGCCTACGCCCTGAGCAAGGACGAGGGTCTGAAGGTGTTCGTCCCGACGCTCGGCAAGTACGGCCACATCGGCGCGGACCAGACGCAGGCGTTCCGCTTCTCCGGCGGCTCGCGGTTCTGATCCGAGAAAAAAGGTCGCGCGCCGCCTCGGGTTTCCCGGGGCGGCGCGTTGTCGTGCATGCCTGATCCCGTCTTCTTCATCCCGCAGCCCGGTCTCACCCTCGGCCTCGTCGCCGAGGCGGCCGGCCTGCCCGTGCCCGAGGGCTTCGATCCGGCGCACCGGATCGACGGCGCCGCGCCGCTCGAGACCGCGGGGCCGCGCGACCTCGCCTACATGGACAACGCCCGCTACGGCGACGCGCTCGCCGCGACCCGGGCCGGCATCTGCCTCGTCGCCCCGCGCTTTTCCGCGCGCGTGCCCGCCGGCACCGCGAGCCTCGTCCTGCGCGATCCCTACCGCGTCTACGCGGTGCTGCTCGGCCGGCTGCACCCGGATGCGCTTCGCCCGGGCTCGCAGTTCGGCGCCCGCGGCATCGCGCCCGGCGCCCACGTCCACCCCGATGCGCGCCTCGAGGACGGCGTCACGGTCGATCCCGGCGCCGTCGTCGGCCCCGGCGCCGAGATCGGCGCGGGCACGGTGATCGGCCCCGGCGCCGGCATCGGACCCAACGTGCGGATCGGGCGGGACTGCGCGATCGGCGCCGGCGCCACCCTGAGCCATGCGCTCGTCGGCAACCGCGTCATCGTCCATCCCGGCGCCCGGATCGGCCAGGACGGGTTCGGCTTCCACATGGGGGCGACCCACCTCAAGGTGCCGCAGGTCGGCCGCGTCATCGTGCAGGACGACGTCGAGATCGGCGCCAACACCACGGTGGACCGCGGCGCCTCGCGCGACACGGTGATCGGCGAGGGCACCAAGATCGACAACCTCGTGCAGATCGCCCACAACGTGGTGATCGGCCGCCACTGCGTGATCGTCTCGGGCGTCGGCATCTCCGGCTCGACGACGCTCGAGGACTACGTCGTGCTCGGCGGGCAGGTCGGCGTCGTCGGCCATCTGCGCATCGGCCGCGGCTCGCAGATCGCCGGCTCCTCCAACGTCAACCGGGACGTGCCGCCCGGCAGCCGCTGGGGCGGCACGCCGGCCAAGCCGGTCCGCGCCTGGTTCCGCGAGCTGACGACGCTCGCCCGCCTGGCCGAGCGCTCGGGCCGGGACGAGCCGGCGGACAAGGGCTGATCGAAAGGACCGATCGATCCGGCCCGTGCGCCCGCCGCGCTTGCGTCGGGGCGCCGTTTGGGTCGAAAGGACGGGGATCGGTGACGACGGGCGTGCGCGGATGCGCGGCGTCGAGGCGAGGATCGAAGAGATCGATGAGTGAGACGGCGCGTGAACTCGGCTCGGCCGACATCCAGAAGGTGCTGGAGCTGCTGCCGCACCGCTACCCGTTCCTGATGATCGACCGGATCATCGAGATCGACGGCGACGAGAGCTGCATCGGGATCAAGAACGTCACCGTCAACGAGCCGCAATTCACCGGGCATTTCCCGAACATGCCGGTGTTTCCCGGCGTGCTGCTGATCGAGGGCATGGCCCAGACGGCGGGCGCGATCTGCTGCCGGCACATCATGCAGAGCAACGTGCAGACCAAGCAGGTGTTCTTCATGACGATCGACAAGTGCAAGTTCCGCAAGCCGGTGGTGCCGGGCGACCAGGTCCGCTTCCACATGACGAAGACCAACCACCGCAAGACGATGTGGTGGTTCCGCGGAGAGGCGCGCGTCGACGGCGCCCTCGTGGCGGAGGCCGAGATCGGGGCCATGCTGGTGACGGCGTGAGCGCGCCCGCGATCCATCCGAGCGCAATCGTCGAGGACGGCGCCGAGATCGGCGACGGCTGCCGCATCGGCCCGTTCTGCCATGTCGGCCCGCAGGTGGTGCTCGGCGTCGATTGCGAGCTCGTCAGCCACGCGGTCGTCGCGGGCGACACCCGCATCGGCGCCCGCACCCGGATCTATCCCTTCGCCTCGATCGGCCACCCGCCGCAGGACCTGAAATACAAGGGCGAGCCCTCGACGCTGCGGATCGGCGCCGACTGCCTGATCCGCGAGGGCGTCACCATGAACCCCGGCACCGCGGGCGGCGGCCTGGAGACGGTGGTCGGCGACAAGTGCGCCTTCCTCGCCAACGCCCATGTCGGGCATGATTGCCACGTCGGCAGCGGGGTGATCTTCTCCAACAACGTCATGCTGGCCGGCCATTGCAGCGTCGGCGACTACGCCATTCTCGGCGGCGGCTCGGCGGTGATCCAGTTCGCCCGCGTCGGCGCGCACGCCTTCGTCGGCGGCCTGTCGGGGCTGGAGAACGACTGCATCCCCTACGGCATGGTGCTCGGCAACCGCGCCTACCTCGCCGGCCTCAACATCGTCGGCCTGCAGCGTCGGGGCTTCGCGCGCGAGGACATCCATGCGCTGCGCCGCGCCTACCGCCTGCTCTTCGCCCCCGAGGGGACGCTGATGGAGCGGGTCGAGGACGTGGCCTCGGAATTCGAGAGCCACCCGGCGGTGCGCGAGATCCTCGATTTCATCCGCGCCGGCGGCAAGCGCTCGATCTGCACGCCGCGCGAGACGGCGGCTTCCGGCGGCGGCGCCTGAGGCCGCCGATGTCGGCTCCTCGGCCCGCACGGCCGGACGCGAGGCTGGTGCTGGTCGCGGGCGCCGGGCGCCTGCCCGAGCAGGTCGCCCACTCCCTCGACCGTGCCGGCCGCGCCTTCAAGGTGCTGGCGCTGCGCGGGTTCACCGACCGCCCCTTGCGCGCGCGGGCCGACGCCACCGTCGACCTCCTCGACATCGGCGAGACCCTGCGCATCCTCGCGGGCTGGGGGCCGGCGACCATCGTGCCGGCCGGCGGCGTCGCCCGGCCGAGCCCGGCCGCGATCCTCAACGCTGCTGCCGCGTTCCGCAACCGGGTCGCCCTGCGCAATCTCGCCGATGGCGGCGACGACCGGCTGCTCCGCGGTGCCCTCGCGCTGCTCGAGGAGAACGGCCACACCGTGTGCGGCGTCCACGAGGTCGCCCCGGACCTGCTCAGCCCCGCCGGCCCGATCGGCCGCCACGCGCCGGACGCGGCCGGCGCAGCCTCGATCGCCACCGGCCGCGCGCTGCTGGCCGCCCTCTCGGCCTTCGATGTCGGCCAGGCGGTGGTGGTCGCGGCCGACCGCGTGCTCGCCGTCGAGGGCCCCGAGGGCACCGACCGCATGCTCGCCCGCGCCCGCACCGTCGGGCGCAAGCCGTGGGACCTCAGGCTCTGGCGCCGCGAGCGGGCGCTGCCCGCGACCGTGCTGGTGAAGTGCGCCAAGGACGACCAGGATCTCCGCATCGACCTGCCGGCGATCGGCCCGCGGACGGTCCGCAACGCGTCGGCCGCCGGCTGCGTCGGGCTCGCGGTCGAGGCCGGGCGCACGCTGCTGATCGACCGGGCGGAGACGATCGCCGAGGCCGACCGGCTCGGCCTCTTCCTGATCGGCATAGGGGTCGGCGCATGAAGATCTGGCTCGTCGCGGGCGAGGATTCCGGCGACCAGCTCGGCGCCAAGCTGATGGCGTCGCTGCACGAGGCCGCGGGCCGCCCGGTGACCTTCGGCGGCGTCGGCGGCGAGGCGATGACGGCGCGCGGCCTGACCTCGCTCTTCCCCCTCGATGACGTGGCGGTGATGGGCTACCTGCCGGTGCTGGCGCGGCTGCGCACGCTCCTGCGCCGCATCCGCCAGACGGTGGACGACGTGGTCGCCAACCGCCCGGACGTGCTCGTGATCATCGACAGCCCCGGCTTCACCCACGCGGTCGCCTCGCGGGTGCGCAAGCGTGCGCCCGAGATCCCGATCGTCGACTACGTCTCGCCGAGCGTGTGGGCGTGGCGGCCGTGGCGGGCGGCCTCGATGCGGGGCTTCGTCGACCACGTGCTCGCGCTGCTGCCGTTCGAGCCGGAGGCGCACCTGCGGCTCAACGGGCCGCCCTGCACCTATGTCGGGCATCCGCTGATCGAGCGGTTCTCCGAGCTGCGGCCGGACGCCGCCGACGCGGCGTCGCGGGAGGCCGTGCCGTGGCGCGTGGTGGTGCTGCCGGGCTCGCGCCGATCCGAGATCGAGCGGCTGATGCCGGTCTTCGGCCGCACCTTGGCGCGCATGGCGCGGGACGTCGGGCCGATCGAGGCGGTGCTGCCGGCGGTCACCCGTCATCGCGCCTTGATCGAGCGCATGGCCAAGGCCTGGAGCGCCCCCGTGCGCATCGTCGCGGGCGAGGCCGAGAAGTACGCCGCCTTCCGCCAGGCGCGGGCCGCGCTCGCCGCCTCCGGCACCGTGACGCTGGAGCTGGCGCTCGCCGGCGTGCCGATGGTGGTGGCCTACAAGGTCTCGCGTGTCGAGGAGGCGGTGGCCCGGCGCCTGATCCAGGTGCCGACGATCGTGCTGCCGAACCTGATCCTCGGCGAGAACGCGATGCCGGAATTCGTGCAGGCCGAGTGCACCGAGGACCGCCTCGCCACGGCGCTCGCCCCCCTGGTCACCGGCGGCGCCGCGCGGGACCGCCAGCTCGCGGCGCTGCAGCGCATCGACGGCCTGATGCGGCTGCCGGGCGACGAGGCCCCGAGCCGCAGCGCGGCGCGGGTGGTGCTGGCTGCGATCAGAACCTGAGGCTTCGGATCGTCGGGCTGCCGTCATTCCAGGGCGCCGCAGGCGAGGCCGGAATCCAGAGCCGCCGGCGATGCCTGCCGAAGGGCGGCCTGCGGTTCAGGATCCCGGGCTCTGCCTCGCAGCCCCGGAATGACGGGCGCGGGTTTTTGGCGACCGAGAGGCCCATCGCGCCGCCGGCAGATCCATCATCTGCCGACGGCGCTCGGAAGGCGCCTCAGCCGCGGTCGTTGATGCCGACGTAGTCGCGCTTGGTCGGGCCGACGTAGAGCTGGCGCGGGCGACCGATCTTCTGCGAGGGGTCCTCGATCATCTCGGCCCACTGCGCGATCCAGCCGACGGTGCGTGCCACCGCGAACAGCACCGTGAACATGTCGGTCGGGAAGCCCATCGCCTTGAGGGTGATGCCCGAGTAGAAATCGATGTTCGGGTAGAGCTTCTTCTCGATGAAGTACTCGTCCTTGAGCGCGATCTCCTCGAGCTTCATCGCGACCTCGAGCAGCGGGTCGTCGTGCTTGCCGAGCTCCTTCAGCACCTCGTGGGTGGTCTTCTGCATGATCCGCGCGCGCGGATCGTAGTTCTTGTAGACCCGGTGGCCGAAGCCCATCAGGCGGAAGGGATCGTTCTTGTCCTTGGCCTTTGCGACGTACTGGTCGACGCGGTCCGGCGTGCCGATCTCCATCAGCATCTTCAGCGCCGCCTCGTTGGCGCCGCCATGCGCCGGGCCCCACAGGCAGGCGACGCCGGCCGCGATGCAGGCGAACGGGTTCGCGCCGGAGGAGCCGGCGAGCCGCACCGTCGAGGTCGAGGCGTTCTGCTCGTGGTCGGCGTGCAGGATGAAGATCTTGTCCAGCGCTTTGGCGAAGATCGGGTTGATCTGGTACTCCTCGCACGGGACGGCATAGCACATCCGCAGAAAGTTCGAGGTGTAGTCGAGGTCGTTCTTCGGGTACACGAACGGCTGGCCGATCGAGTACTTGTAGGCCATCGCCGCCAGCGTCGGCATCTTGGCGATCATGCGCATCGACGCGATCATGCGCTGGCTCTCGTCCGTGATGTCGGTCGAGTCGTGGTAGAAGGCCGAGAGCGCGCCGACGGAGGCCACCATCACCGCCATCGGGTGGGCGTCGCGGCGGAAGCCGGTGAAGAACCGGTTCATCTGGTCGTGCACCATGGTGTGGCGCGTGACGCGGTAGTCGAAGTCGGCCTTCTGGCCCGGCGTCGGCAGCTCGCCGAACAGCATCAGGTAGCAGGTCTCGAGGAAGTCGCCCTGCTCGGCGAGCTGCTCGATCGGGTAGCCGCGATAGAGCAGAACGCCCTCGTCGCCGTCGATGTAGGTGATCTTCGATTCGCACGAGGCGGTCGAGGTGAAGCCCGGATCGAAGGTGAAGGCGCCGGTCTGGGCGTAGAGCTTGCCGATGTCGACGACGTCGGGGCCGATCGTGCCGCTCTTGACGGGCAGAGAGATCTGCTTGCCGTCCACGGTGATGGTGCTGGCTGCGCTCATGGAACGTGGACCCTTTCCTGGCAACGAATCGAAGCCGGCCCAGGCTGCGCTCCGCGCCGCCCGGGACCCGAAGTCACCGGCATTTTGCTGCAGGTGCTCACAAGCCCATCGGGTTAGCGGATCGGCCGAGCGCCAGCAACGGGGCGGATGACAACCACGTCGAGACGCCAAGCGAAAACCGGGCCGCGCGTGCGCTGCGGCGGCGGTCTCAACCCTTCGTGATGCCGTCGCCGAGACGGGCGAGGCTCTCCGCGCGTCCCAGCACCGCCATCACGTCGAACAGCGGCGGCGACGTCGTGCGCCCGGTCAGCGCCGCGCGCAGCGGCTGGGCGACCTGCCCGAGCTTCAGGCCGGCGGTCTCCGCGAAGTGCCGCACGGCCGCTTCCGTCGCGGCGGCGTTCCAGCCGGGCAGGGCTTCCAGCGCCGGCAGGATCGCGGCGAGCCGCCCGCGCGCCTCGTCGGTGAGGAGGGCGGAAGCCTTCTCGTCCGGCACCAGCGGCCGTGCGGCGGTGAGGTAGTAGGCGCTGTCGAGCAGCTCGATCAGGGTCTTGGCCCGCTCCTTCAGCCCCGGCATCGCCGCGACGAGCTTTTCGCGAAGGGCCGGCGCGAGCGGTGCCGAAAGGCCGCGCTCCGGGCCGACGTTCGGCAGGATGCGCTCGATCGCGTCGACGAGGTCGGCGTCCGCGGCGCCGCGGATGTAGAAGCCGTTGAGGTTCTCGAGCTTGGCGAAGTCGAACCGCGCCGGCGAGCGGCCGATCGCCTTCAGGTCGAAGGCCGCCACCATCTCCTCGGTCGAGAACACCTCCTGGTCGCCGTGGCTCCAGCCGAGGCGGACGAGGTAGTTGCGGAGCGCGGCCGGCAGGTAGCCGAGGTCGCGGTAGGCGTCGACGCCGAGCGCGCCGTGGCGCTTGGACAGCTTGGCCCCGTCCGCCCCGTGGATCAGCGGGATGTGCGCCATCCTCGGCACCTCCCATCCGAGCGCCGAGAAGATCTGGCTCTGGCGCGCGGCGTTGGTGAGGTGGTCGTCGCCGCGGATCACCTGGGTGACGCCCATGTCGTGGTCGTCGACGACGACGGCGAGCATGTAGGTCGGGTTGCCGTCCGAGCGCAGCAGCACGAGGTCGTCGAGGTCGCGGTTGGCCCAGGTGACGCGGCCCTGCACCGCGTCGTCGACGATCGTTTCGCCCTCGCTCGGGGCGCGCAGCCGGATCACCGGCTTCACCCCGGCCGGTGCCTCGGACGGGTCGCGGTCGCGCCAGCGCCCGTCGTAGCGCAGCGGCTTGCCCGCCGCCCGGGCCTGCTCGCGCATCTGCGTCAGCTCCTCCGGCGTGGCGTAGCAGCGATAGGCGTTGCCCGAGGCGAGCAGGCTCTCGGCGACCTCGCGGTGGCGCTCGGCGCGGGCGTACTGGAACACCACGTCGCCGTCCCAATCGAGCCCGAGCCAGCTCATCCCGTCGAGGATCGCGTCGATCGCCCCTTGCGTCGAGCGCTCGCGGTCGGTGTCCTCGATGCGCAGCAGCATCCGGCCGCCCATCCGGCGGGCATAGAGCCAGTTGAACAGCGCCGTGCGGGCGCCCCCGATATGGAGGTAGCCCGTGGGCGAGGGCGCGAAGCGCGTGACGACGGGTGACGACATCGGACGATGGATCTTCTGGTGACGGGGCTGAAGGAGCACCCTGAACGCGGCCGCGGCACGGATCGGCCGATCCGGTTGCGCGCGTCTAGATCGCTCTGCGACGGAGGGAAAGGCGGTTCATCGTCCCCGACGACGCACGGAAGCTGGGGACCTGCGCCCGGACCCGGCCCGGACGGCTCTAGCACGCCCTCGCGGATGCGTTAAGAATCGGGTCGGCGCAGCCGTTTCGCGCCGACCGGTGTGCCGATCATGGCGCGGGACATCGCACGATCGACGGGACGGGCCGTCGCCACGTCGGCATCAGGCCGCTCCCTGTCGCCCGCCGTGCTCGGGCCGGCCGTGCGCGGCTGGGTCGTCGGCGGGCTCGCGATCGAGGCCGAGCAGCGGCGGCTGTTTCCCTGGCTCGCGGTCGCCTTCGGCGCCGGCATCCTCGCGTTCTTCACCGCCACCGACGGCATGCCCTCGCTCTGGGCGCCCCTCGTCGCAGCCGGCGCCTGCGCCGCGACCCTGCCGTTCCTCGGTGCCCGGCCCGCGGCGCTGGCCGTCGCCCTCGGGCTGATGGCGGCGCTCCTCGGCTTCGCGGCGAGCGCCCTGCGGGTCGCGCAGGTGGCGGCGCCGGTGCTGACCCGCACCATCATCGCGCCGCTCGAAGGCCTGATCGAATCGCTGGAGGAGCGTGAGGAGGGCGCCCGCCTGGTGGTGCGGGTCGCGAGCCTCGGCACGATGGCCGCGGCCGAGCGGCCGGTCCGGGTGCGCGTCTCGTTCAAGAAGGCGCCGCCCCTGCGGCCGGGCGACTTCATCGCCGCCACCGCCCGCCTGCTGCCGCCCCCCGAGGCGGCCCGCCCCGGCGGCTACGATTTCGCCCGCGACGCCTACTTCCGCGGGATCGGCGCGGTCGGCTCGCTCCTCGGCAAGATCGCGGTGAAGCCGCCGCCCGAGCCGGTGCCGTGGTCGCTCCGGCTCGCGGCCGCCGTGGACGACGCCCGCAACGCGCTGACCCGCAGGATCACCGACGCCAACGGCGGCCAGGCGGGCGCCGTCGCCGCCGCCCTGGTGACCGGCAAGCGCGGGCTGATCGCGCCGGCCACCAACGACACGCTGCGGGCGGCGGGGATCTACCACGTGGTCTCGATCTCAGGGCTCCACATGGTGCTGGCCGCCGGGGTCGTGTTCTGGCTCGTCCGCGCCGGCCTCGCCCTGGTGCCGTTCCTGGCGCTGGCCTGGCCGATCAAGAAGATCGCCGCGGCGCTGGCGATGGTCGGCGTCACCGCCTACTGCGTCTTCTCCGGCTGGGACATCGCGGCCGAGTGTTCCCTCGTGATGACCCTGATCATGCTCGGGGCGATCCTGGTCGATCGCCCGGCGCTCAGCATGCGCAACCTCGCTCTCGCCGCGCTCATCGCGCTCTCGCACGAGCCGGAAGGCTTGCTCGGCCCGAGCTTCCAGATGTCGTTCGGGGCGGTGGCCGGCCTCATCGCCTGCGCCCGCCTGATCGATGGAGGGATGTTCCGCCGCGACGGGGCCGGGCGGATCGGCCGGCTGATCGCGCTGTCGCTGACGACGGTGGTCGGCACCCTCGGCACGACGCTCGTGGCGCAGGTCGCGACCGCGCCCTTCGCCACCTACCACTTCCAGACCGTCCAACCCTTCGGGCTGATCGGCAACGCGCTCACCCTGCCGCTGGTCTCGCTCGCGGTGATGCCGGCGGCGGTGCTGGGCATCGTCGCCTACCCGTTCGCCCTCGACCAGCCGGTCTGGTGGCTGATGGGACTGGCGGTGCGCGGCATGCTGACCATCTCCGGCTGGATCCAGGGGCTCGGGCGCGCCAACGTCGTGGTCCCGGCCTTCGGCACCGCCGCGCTCGGGTGCCTCGCCGCGGGGCTGCTGCTCGCGACGCTCCCGGTCTCGCGCCTGCGCTGGCTCGCCCTGCCGCCGGCGCTGCTCGGGCTCGGCCTGGCGACGATGCCGGCCCGTTACGACATCTACGTCGACCGCCAGGGCAGCGGGGCGGCGGTGCGCCGCGCCGACGGCAGCCTCGTCGCCCTCGGGCGCCCGTCGAACTTCGTGCTGGAGCAGTGGCTGAAGGCCGACGGCGACGGCAGGCCGGGCGCGCAGGCGACGGGTGGTCCCGCCTGCGACCGGATCGGATGCACGCTTCGGTTGGCCGACGGGCGCGCGGTGGCGCTTCTGAAGGATCGCCGCGGCTTCGCGCAGGATTGCGCCAAGGCCTCGGTGCTGATCACGGCGCTCGCCGCACCGCCGGGCTGCGCCGCCGCCCTCGTCATCGATCGCGCCTACCTCGCCAGCCACGGCGCCGTGGCGATCCGCGTCGAGCCGAATGGCCTCATCCTGGCCGACACGCATGAGCCGGGACGGACGCTGCCGTGGCGCCCCGCGATGGTCCGTCCCCCGCCCCAGGGAACGGATGACGCGGCAGCGGGCGGATCGTCGCCCGCGGCCGAGCCCAAGCCGAAGGACGTCCCGTTCCAGGGCATGGCCGTACCGCCCCCCCGGGCGGAGGACGCCGACCCGGCACCCGACGATCCGGCCGCGGACGGCCCGAACCTGGAGATGCCGGGCGAGACCCTTCAGTAACGGCGCACGAGGCTGACCAGGCGGCCCTGGATCTGCACCCGATCCGGCCCGAGCACGCGGGTCTCGTAGGCCGGGTTCGCGGCTTCGAGCGCGATCGAGGAGCCGCGACGGCGCAGCCGCTTCAGCGTCGCCTCCTCGTCGTCGATCAGCGCCACGATGATGTCGCCGGTGTTGGCGGTGTCCTGCTTGCGGATGACCACGAGGTCGCCGTCGAGGATGCCCGCCTCGACCATCGAGTCGCCGCGGACCTCCAGGGCGTAGTGCTCGCCGCCGGCCAGGAAGTCCGGCGACATGGTGATCGCGTGGCTCTGGTTCTGGATCGCCGAGATCGGCGTGCCGGCCGCGATCCGGCCCATCACCGGGATCGACACCGCGCGACCGCTGTCGTCGACCATCTGCGTCGTGGAAGGACGCGGCGGCACGGCCTTCGAGCGCCCGCCCTCGACCACGCTCGGGGTGAACCGGCGCGGCGCGGCGGGAGCTGCCGGCACCGGGGCGGGCGCGCTGGAGCGGCCGGCGCCGTCGGGCATGCGCAGCACCTCGATCGCCCGAGCCCGATTCGGAAGCCGGCGCAGGAAGCCGCGCTCCTCCAGGGCGGTGATCAGCCGGTGGATGCCGGATTTCGACTTGAGATCGAGGGCGTCCTTCATCTCGTCGAACGACGGCGGAACCCCGTCCTCGCGCATCCGCTCGTCGATGAATCGCAGGAGATCCAGCTGTTTACGGGTCAGCATCGGCGCGGCTCGCAGGAATGCGCGGCCACACGAAGGTGGAGCCGCAGAAACAAAACACGAACACGTTAAACGTTCGTCAAGTGTTCCGCAAGGGTTCTCATCGGCCGATCCGACCGTTGCATCGAATTTCGTCGCGCGCCGAGCCCTTTTCGATCGCTGCGCTGCGGGGCTCAGCCCTCGAGGCTGCGGCGCACGGCGCGGGCGGTGACCGCCGAGACGCGCACGTTCGATTCCCGCGTCACGCCGGCGATGTGCGGGGTCAGGATGAGGTTCGGCACGTCGATCAGCGCCGCGCCGCCCGCGGCGTCCACGGGCTCCTGGGCGAACACGTCGAGCGCCGCCCCGCCGAGGTGCCCGGACCGAAGCGCCGCGGCGACGGCGGCCTCGTCCACGACGCCCCCGCGGGCGGCGTTGATCAGGATCGCGCCCGGCCGCATCCGGGCGATCGCCGCCGGCCCGATCATGTCGCGCGTCGCCTCGGTCAGCGGCACGTGCAGCGAGAGCACGTCGCTCGTTGCGACCAGCGCGTCAAGGGCCAGGCTCGCCACCGCGCCGTGCGCCGGGCGCCACGCGGCGTCGTCGGGCGCAAGGTGCGGGTCGAAGGCGGCGACGGTCATGTCGAGGGCCGCCGCACGGCGGGCGGTCTGGCGGGCGATCGCGCCGAAGCCGACGAGGCCGAGGCGCTTGCCGGCGATCTCGCGTCCCATCAGCGCGTTGCGCGGCCACGCGCCCGCGGCGACCTGCGCGCTCGCGGCGTAGGCGCCGCGCAGCAGCAGCAACGCGGTGCCGATCACGTACTCGGCCACCGCGCCGTCGTTGGCGCCGGTCGCGGGATGGACCGCGATCCCGCGGGCGGCGCAGGCGGCCAGATCGATGTTGTCGAGCCCGACGCCGAGGCGGCCCACCACCCTGAGGTCGGGTGCCGCCGCGAGCAGGCCCGCGCGCACCTGCGTGCGGTTGCGGACGATCAGCCCGGATGCGCCCGCGAGCGCCGCGCGCAGGGCGTCCGGCCGGTCGACCAGGGTCGGATCGTAGAGCGTCTCGAACCCCGCGAGCTCCGCCGCGATCGCGGCCTCGTCCATGAACTCGCTGATGACGACCTTGCGCATGGGGCGGCGATCCTTCTCCGCGGCCGGGCCGGTGCCGGCGGGCTTCCCGCTCTGCCGCGGCGTCCGGGCGACGTCGCGGCTGGGGGCATCGTCATCACGCAGCCGAGCGCGTCGGTAAAGGCGGCCGCGCCGCCTATCCGAGTGGGTGCGCCGATCGCAGCGCGATTAACCGCTTCGCAATGCCGCCCGGCGTAAGGTCCCGGGCATGAGGTGCGACCAGCGACAGCGCCTCCCGACATTGCGTGACCGACGCCGACGGCCGAGCCGGCGATTCGGAGACACCGGAGCAGTTTGACCATGGCCCTCGATCTCAGCATGCCGATCCTGGTCGTCGACGACTACCAGACGATGGTTCGCATCATCCGCAACCTGCTCAAGCAGCTCGGCTTCGAGGAGGTCGACGACGCCTCCGACGGCACGGCCGCGCTGGCGCGCCTCAAGGGCCGCAAGTACGGCCTCGTGATCTCCGACTGGAACATGGAGCCGATGACCGGCTACGAGCTGCTTCGCCACGTCCGCGCCGACGAGGGCCTGCGCACCACGCCGTTCATCATGGTCACCGCCGAGTCGAAGACCGAGAACGTCATCGCCGCCAAGAAGGCCGGCGTGAACAACTACATCGTCAAGCCGTTCAACGCCGCGACCCTGAAGAGCAAGATCGAGGCGGTCTGCGGCGCCTGACCGACCTTTCGGGGCCGACACGCGGAGGAATGCTGACGATGGGTTTGCAAAGACCGCTCGGCGCGACGATCAACCCGGCGACCATGGTGTCCGAGTTGATCGAGATCGCGGACTACATCGCCCACGTGCGCGACGAGATCGCGGCCCTGCGCGCCAACGAGCTGACGCACGACCGCATCCCGATGGCGCACGAGGAGCTCGGCAACGTCCTCGCCGCGACCGCCGGCGCCACCAACACCATTATGGAGGCGGCCGAGTCGATGCTGGCGCTCCCGGACGGGCCGGAATACCGCGCCGCGGTCGAGAGCGGCATCGGCACGATCTTCGAGGCCTGCGCCTTCCAGGACATCACCGGCCAGCGCATCGGCAAGGTGGTCGCCGCCCTGCAGCAGTTCGAGCTGCGGCTCGCGCGCTTCGCCAGCGCGGTGCGGGCGCGGGACGCCGCCGGACAGGACCCGGCCGAGGCCGAGCGCAACGAGCGCGCCCAGCGCCTGCTCCTCAACGGCCCGCAGCCGAACGGCCCGGCGACGGCACAGGACGACATCGACGCCCTGTTCGCCTGAACCTCGACGGGAAGGGGCCGGCTCCGCTAGAGCGTTGCGCCTGACGTCGGGGCATCGGGGGACAGCATGGCGGCACGGCTCTGGTCCGACCTGACCACGCGCGAGGTCTCCGGGCGCGGCATGGGCCGCACGGTCGCGGTGCTGCCGGTGGCCGCGATCGAGCAGCACGGCCCGCACCTGCCGCTCTGCACCGACGTGGCGATCATGGAGGGCTACCTCGCGCGCGCCCGCGCCCTGGTGCCAGCCGATCTCGACGTGCTGGTGCTGCCGGTGCAGTCGGTCGGCAAGTCCGACGAGCACGACGCCTTTCCCGGTACCCTCTCGCTCACCACCGCGACCGCGCTCGCCGCCTGGACCGAGATCGGTGCCGGCGTGCACCGGGCCGGCTGCAACCGGCTGGTGATCGTCACCTCGCACGGCGGCAACAGCGCGCTGATCGACCTCGTGGCCGGCGATCTGCGCGCCCGCTTCGGCATGGTCGCGGTGACGACCGCTTGGGCGCGGTTCGGCTATCCGAAGGGATGCTTTCCCGACGACGAGATCGTCCACGGCATCCATGCCGGCGGGATCGAGACGGCGCTGATGCTGGCGCTTCGGCCCGACCTGGTTCGGCGCGAGGCGATCGCCGACTTTCCCTCGCGCACCCGTGCGATGGCGGGCGCCTTCACGCACCTGCGCGCCGGGCGTCCCGCCGCCTTCGCCTGGAAGGCCGGCGACCTGCATCCGTCGGGCGCGATCGGCGATGCCCGGCTCGGCACCGCCGAGGCGGGCGAGGCTGCCCTCGACCACGGCGCGCGGGCGTTCGTGGCGCTCCTGCACGACGTGGCGCGCTTCGACCTTTCGGGCGGGTAGCCTCGACGTCGCATCGATTCGGGAGCGGGGCCGGGCTTCCCCCCGGCTCCCTGTCAGGCGCCGGCCGGCTGCGGCTGCGGCTGCCGCGCGCTCGCCCCGGACGCCTCGCGGAGTGCCGCGACGGTCTGCTGCCCGGCATCCTCCGCGGCCACCGTCGCGAGGTGCTCGCTGGTCGGGCGGGGCAGGCGCACCAGGACGATGGTGCCGACGGTCTCCTCCGAGCGGATGCGCAGGGAGCCGCCGTGCAGCTCGGCCATGGAGCGGGCGATGGCGAGGCCGAGGCCGGAGCCCTTGTGGCTGCGGGTGAGGTTGGTCTCGACCTGCGAGAACGGCGCGCCGAGCCTGGCGAGCGCCGCCTTCGGGATGCCGATTCCGGTATCCTCGATGAACAGGTGAGCGTGGTCGCCGGCTGGGCGGGCGCGCACCGCGATCCGGCCGTTGGCGGGCGTGAACTTCACGGCGTTCTGCAGCAGGTTGACCAGGATCTGCTGCAGGGCGCGCTCGTCGGCGAGCAGCGCGAGGCCGGGATACAGGTCGACGGCGACGTGGAGGTTCTTCTGCCGGGCCGGCTCGGACACGAGCTTGAGCGCGTTGGAGACCGCCGCCGCGACGGCGATCTCGCGGCGCGCGAGCCGGACGCGGTGCGACTCGATCCGCGACATGTGGAGGATGTCGTCGATCATCGAGAGCAGGTAGTCGCCGCTGGCGCGGATGTCGGCGCAATACTCGCCGTAGCGCGCCGAGCCGAGCGGGCCGTAGAGCTCGCTCGCCATCAGCTCCGCGAAGCCGATGATCGCGTTGAGCGGCGTGCGCAGCTCGTGGCTCATGTTGGCCAGGAACTCGGATTTCGCCTGGTTGGCCGATTCCGCCGCCGCCTTCTGGTCGAGGTAGCGCTCGGCGAGGTCGGCGAGCTGCTGCGTCTGCAGCTCCAGCGTGCGGCGCGAGCGCTTGAGATCCTTGACCGTCTCGATCAGCTCGCGTTCCGAGGCGACGAGCTGCTCCTGGTGCCGCTTCAGGTTGGTGATGTCGGTGCCGACCGAGACGTAGCCGCCGTCCTTGGTCCGCCGCTCGCTGATCTGCAGCCAGCGGCCGTCGGTGAGCTCCGCCTCGAAGGTGCGGGCGGTCGCGCTCGCGGTGTCGGTCTCGGGCATCTCGCGCCGAATCTGCGGAAGCACGCCGCGGCCCATCACCTCGTCGTAGCGACGGCCGACCTGCGCGTCCTCGGGGCTCAGCGCGTGCAGGTGGCGGAACTTCGAATTGCACAGGACGAGGCGGTTGCTCGTGTCCCAGATCACGAACGCCTCGGAGATCGCCTCGACGGCGTCGCGCAGGCGCATGTCGTTGGTGGCGCTGGCCTCGGCGAGGTGCTGCTGCTCGGTGACGTCGACGGCGATGCCGACGAGGTGGCGGCCGCCGTCGGTCACGTCCGGCACCACCTCGGCGCGGGTGCGCAGCCAGATGTAGGCGCCGTTCGCGCCGCGCATGCGGAACGCGTGGTCCACCGCGGTCTGGCTCGCGGCGAGCCCGCGGGCGAGGCTGTAGAGGTCGCCGTCATCCGGGTGGACCAGGGCGTTGACGTCGCCGAACGACAGGAACTCGCGCTCGCGGCGGTAGCCGAGCAGCGCGTACATCGAATCCGACCAGTAGATCTGCCCGCGCGGGATGTCCCAGTCCCACAGGCCGCAGGCGCCGCGGCCGAGGGCGGTGTCGAGGCGCTGGCGGATCTGCTCGCAGACCTTGTCGATCGCCTTCGCCCGGCGGCTCTGGAGCCCGTAGGCGAGGCCGACCCCGACGATGACGAGGGCGGCCGCTGCGACGAGGATGGCCTGGTGCCGGGCGCGGCCCGTCCAGGTCGCGGTCAGCGCCTCGACCGACTGCATCACCGCGATCCGGTCCTGGCCGTCGGGCAGGCGCCGCATCGCCGCGAACACCGTGTCGCCGCCGGCCAGCGCCAGGCGCATCACGCCGGCGCGCTCGCCCAGCGTCGAGAGCGCCTCCGCCTCGCCGAGCACGGTCTCGAGCGTCTCGGCGCCCGCGGGCAGCGGCGGGCGGGCCGCGACGATGCGCTCGCCGCGCGCCACGATCAGCACCCGGCGCCCGGCCGGGAGCGCGCCGGCGGGGAATAGGTCGGCGAGGCTCGCCTGGGCCGCCTCGTCGCTGCCGACGCGGCCGGCCAGCGCCCCCGCCGAGAGGCGGGTGAAGGTCTCGAGGTCGGCGCTCGCGGCGGCGAGCAGCTCGTCGCGCTGGTTCTGGAGGTGGAGCGCGGTCAGCCCCGCCAGGCAGGCGAGGAAGGTCGCCAGCAGGGCCGGCACCGCGTAGCGCAGCCACGCCTCGGCCTGGACGAAACGCGCGGCCGGAGCCCGCGTCGGCCAGTGGATGCCGAGAATCGTATCCGCACGCGCGGAGAAGGAAGCGGAATCCGCCTCCGGCATGGTCGACCTCGTGACATGAAAGCGTCCGGGCCGTGCTGCGCCGGCCTCGAATCTGAATTCAGTTCATCACTTTCCCGGGTGATTTGTCCACGGCTTTTTTCCGGCCGAGCTTGACTCCCGGCCGCATCTACCGACTCGGATTCGGCGGAGAATCGTCAATGTTAAGCGATGGTTAACCGGCTTCGAGGGTGCGGGCGGCGATGTCGGCCACGTCCCGCGAAAGCGCGGGGATCGCCTTGATCCGGTTGAGGATTTCGGCGGCCTTTTCCCGCCGCGAAATTTCCCATCGGCGCCACGGGGAAAAGGCGGTGAGGAGGCGCGCGGCGAGCTGCGGATTGATCCGGTCGAGCGCTTCGATGCGCTCGGCCACCAGGGCGAACCCGGTTCCGTCGGCCCGCGCGAACTGGGTCGGGTTTCCGAGCGCGAAGCTGGCGATCAGCGCCCGCACCCGATTCGGGTTGGTCATGGCGAAGGCCGGGTGCTCGGCGAGCCCGGCGATCCGCGCCCGCGTGCCGTCCTCGGGGATCATCGCCTGGATCGCGAACCACTTGTCGAGGACGAGCGGCTCGTCGGCATAGGTGCTGCCGAAGGCGGCGAGCGCCGCCTCGCGGGCGTCCCCCGGGATCGCCGCGATCACGCCGAGGGCGGCGAGGCGGTCGGTCATGTTGCGGGCCTCGCGCAGCTGGGCGAGGGCGCCCTCGGTCCCCGCCGCGGGATCGGCCGCCGCGATCAGGTCGAGGCAGGCGTTGGCGAGAGACCGGCGGCCGGCCGAGGCCGCATCCGGGCTGTAGGCGGTCTCGTGCGACGGCCGCAGCGCCGACATCAGCCCGTCGAGGCGCGGGCGCAGCCGCGTTCCGAGGACCGCCCGAAGGGCGGTGCGGGCGGCGTGGATCGCATCCGGGTCGATGTCGGCGGCGATCTCGCTGGCGGCCTCGCCCTCGCCGGGAAGCGCCAGGACCAGGGCGGCGAAGGCCGGGTCGGCCAGGGCCTCGCCGTCGAGGAAGGCCCCGAGCGCGTCGGCGAAGGCCTCGGCCGCCCCCGGCGCCGCCGGTCCGAGGATCAGGCGCATCGCGATGCCCTGCGCCGCCTGCCAGCGGTTGAACGGGTCGGTGTCGTGGCGGAGCAGGGTGAGGCGCTCGGCGTCGGTCAGGTCGAGGTCGAGCCGCACCGGGGCCGAGAAGCCGCGCAGCAGCGAGGGGACGGGCGGCTCGGCGACGTTCTCGAACGCCACCGTCGCGGTCTCGGCGTCGAGGACGAAGACGCCGCCGGCGACCGCGGCCGACGTCGCCCCGGCGAGCGGGCCGGCCGTGCCGACGAGGCCGAGCGCCACCGGGATCACCAGCGGCGGCCCGGCCGCCTCCAGGCTCTGGCGGAAACCGAGCGTGCAGCGCCGGGACGCCGCGTCGTAGGCGCGGGTCACGGCGAGCGTCGGCGTGCCGGGGCGCTCGTACCAGCGCGCGAAGGCCGTGAGGTCGCGTCCCGTCACCGCGGCGAAGGCCGCCAGGAAGTCCTCGACGGTGGCCGCCGTGCCGTCGTTGTCGGCGAAGTACCGGTCCATGCCGGCCCGGAAGGCGTCGGCCCCGATCAGCGTGCGCAGCATCCGCACGATCTCGGCGCCCTTGTCGTAGACGGTCGCCGTGTAGAAGTTGTTGATCTCGGCATAGGCCCCCGGCCGGACCGGGTGCCGGAGCGGGCCGGCATCCTCGGGGAACTGCCGCGCGCGCAGGTTGCGGACCTCGCCGATGCGGTGGACGGCGCGCGAGCGCATGTCCGCGCAGAATTCCTGGTCGCGGAAGACCGTCAGGCCCTCCTTCAGGCAGAGCTGGAACCAATCGCGGCAGGTGACGCGGTTGCCCGACCAGTTGTGAAAGTACTCGTGCGCGATGATGCGCTCGATCGCGGCGTAGTCGCCGTCGGTCGCGGTCTCGGGCGAGGCCAGGACGTACTTGTCGTTGAACAGATTGAGGCCCTTGTTCTCCATCGCGCCCATGTTGAAGTCCGACACGGCGACGACGTTGAACACGTCGAGGTCGTAGGCGCGCCCGAAGGTCGCCTCGTCCCAGGCCATCGAGCGGATCACCGCGTCGAGGGCGTAGGCGGCGCGCGGCGCCTTGCCGGGCTCGACGTAGACCGCGACCGCGACGGCCCGGCCCTCCATCGTGGTGAAGTCCTGCGCGACCCGGTCGAGGGCGCCCCCGACGAGGGCGAACAGATAGGCGGGCTTCGGGTGCGGGTCGTGCCACACGGAAAAGTGCCGTCCGGCGCCGGGCACGTCGCCGGCCTCCACCGGGTTGCCGTTGCCGAGCAGCACCGGGGCCTCCGCGCGCTCGGCCTCGATCCGGGTGGTGTAGACCGCCATCACGTCGGGCCGGTCGAGGAAGTAGGTGATCCGGCGGAAGCCGTCGGCCTCGCACTGGGTGCAGTAGACGCCGTTCGAGCGGTAGAGCCCCATCAGCTTGGTGTTGGCGGTCGGGTCCACCCGCGTCGCGATCGTCAGCTCGAACGGCCCCTGCGGCGGCGCGTGCAGCGTCAGCCCGGCCGGGCTCGCCGCGTAGGCGTCGGCGGCGAGCGGCACGCCGTCGAGCTCCAGCCCCTCCAGGACGAGGTCGTCGCCGTCGAGCACCAGGGGGACGCCGGTGCGGCCGGCCGGGTTCGGGCGCAGCGCGAGCCTCGCCGTGATCCGCGTGTCGTGCGGCGCCAGCCGCACGTCGAGGTCGACGCGGTCGATCAGGAAGTCGCTCGGTCGGTAGTCCTGAAGCCGGATCTGGACGGGCGTATCGGTTCGCATGCGGGGCCTCGCTCGGCTGGCCGGAAGTCGGGACCGTTCTGGTCCCGCCGCCGCCGCGGTGCAACGGCGATGCCCGCCGGCCGATCGACAAACGGGAAGGCCCGATGCCGCGGCGACGGCATCGGGCCTTCGTTCGTGCCGGCGATCCTGCCGAACGCCGCTACCGCGGCAGGCGGTGCAGGGCCTTGAGGAACACGTCCACGTCCGCGCGGCTGTTGTAGAAGGCGAGCGAGGCGCGGATCGACTGGTCGACGCCGAAGCGGCGCAGGGCCGGCAGGGCGCAATGGTGCCCGGAGCGCACGGCGACGCCGTGGCGGTCGAGGTGGTGGGCCACCGCCTCGTTCGTCTGTCCCTCGATCACGAAGGACATCACGCTCGCCTTCTCGCGGGCGGTGCCGATCAGGCGCAGGCCCCTGATGTCGGCGAGGCCGGCCTGCGCATAGTCCAGCAGGTCGTGCTCGTAGGCCGCGATCGCCGGCAGGCCGACGCTCTCGAGATAGTCGAGCGCCGCGCCGAGGCCCACGGCGCCGGCGATGTCCGGCGTGCCCGCCTCGAACTTTTCCGGCGCGCCCTTGTAGACGGTCTTCGTGAAGGTGACGTCCTCGATCATGTGGCCGCCGCCCTGCCACGGCGGCATCGCCGCGAGGAGGTGCGTCTTGCCGTAGAGCGCGCCGATGCCGGTCGGCCCGAAGACCTTGTGGCCCGAGAACACCACGAAGTCGGCGTCGAGCGACTGCACGTCGATCGGGATGTGCGGGGTCGACTGGGCCGCATCGACCAGCACCGGCACGCCGTAGGCGTGGGCGAGGGCGATGATCTCGCGGACCGGGTTCACCGTGCCGAGCGCGTTGGCGACATGGGTCACCGAGACGATCTTGGTCCGGCCCGACAGCAGGGCGGCGTACTGCTCGAAGATGATCTCGCCGCGATCGTCGACCGGGATCACCCGCAGGGTCGCGCCGGTGGCCTGGCTGAGCAGCTGCCAGGGCACGATGTTGGCGTGGTGCTCGATCGTCGAGACGATGATCTCGTCGCCCGGGCCGATGTTGGCCCGGCCGTACGAGTTCGCGACGAGGTTGATCGCCTCCGTCGTGCCGCGCAGGAAGACGATGTCGTCCTTCGAGGGCGCGTTGAGGAAGCGGCGCACCTTCTCGCGGCCGCCCTCGAACAGGTCGGTGGAGCGCGCGGCCAGCGTGTGCGCGGCCCGGTGGATGTTCGAGTTGTGGCGGGCGTAGAACTCGGAGGTCGCGTCGATGACCGATTGCGGCTTGTGCGTGGTCGCCGCGTTGTCGAGCCAGACCAGGGGGTGCCCGTTCACGCTCTGGTGCAAGGCCGGGAAGTCCTTGCGGATGTGCTCGACGTCGAAGGGCGCGCCCGCCGGGCTCGACCGGATCGAGGTCGCGCGCGGGGCCGGCCCGTCGTGGCGCGCGGGCTCGACGCGGGGCGTGGCGTGCGGCCTCGACGCGCGCGAGCCCCCGGTCAGGAAGTAGTAGTCGCCCGACGAGAACGGCTCGTCGGGGCCGGGCTCGACCGTGCGCACGGGATCGCCCGAGAGCCGGCCGGTGCGCCGGAAGTTCTCCTGGGCGACGTCGACGCCGCGCTTCGACGGGTCCGCCGGAACGAGGGACGGCGCGATCACGTGGGCGAAGGCGTTGGCCCGCGGATGATCCTTCGCGACGGTCCGGTGCAGGTCGCCGCCGCCGGGGAGGAAGGCGGCGACGTCGGCCACGCTCGGCACGAAGAATTCCGGCAGGCCGTGCCGCGTGGACGGAACGCCGCGCTGCGCCGCGCGCGGGTCGGCGAGCGGGTGGACCGAGGGGATCGTCGTGACGTCGAGGAGGCCGGCGCTCGTCGGCGCGGGCGTCCCGCCGAACGGGTTGGCGGCCGACGGCCCGGTCAGGCCGGGAAGCCCGACGCTCGGGCCGCCGACGTTGCGCGCGCCGAAGGCGGCGTCGGGCTGGACGCCCGACGAGGTGCCCGACGGCACCGAGGGGGTGCCGATCGCGGCACCCGGGAGCGACGGCTGCCCGGGGCCCTGGGGAAGGGTCTCCAGGCCTTGGGGACGCTGCGGCGACGCCGGCACGGCGGGGGCGAGCGGGGCGGAGGCCGCGTTGCCCTGGCCGTAAATCTCGCGGGCGAGGCGCCCGACGAGATCGGCATGGGCGAGGGAGCCGGCGGCATCGCCCGTCGCGCCCGTGGGGATGCCGATGGCGGAGATGCCCACGACGCCGGCCTCAGGCGTAGTCATGGTAGTTGCCGAGCAGCACGTTATCGAGGCGGGCGATCGCGTCCTCGACCAGCACCGCGGCCGAGAAGTAGCGGGTGACGAGGTGCGAGGCGATCGAGTGGTCGTTGGTGCCCATGTAGCGCACCGACAGGCCCGGCTCGATCTCGCCGGTGACGCCCGACTTCTGCAGGCCGACGACGCCCTGCTCGCCCTCGCCGACGCGCAAGAGCAGGATCGAGGTGGTCTGGGCGCCGGTCGCCGGGTCGGTGTCGATCGGCAGCTTGTCGCTCGGCACCAGCGGCACGCCGCGCCAGGTCAGGAAGGGCGCGCCGAACAGGTGCACCACGACCGGCGGCACGCCGCGGCGGGTGGCCTCGCGGCCGAAGGCGGCGATGGCGCGGGGATGCGCCACGAAGAAGGCGGGCTTCTTCCAGACCAGGGTCAGAAGCTCGTCGAGATCGTCGGGCGTCGGCGGGCCGGAGCGCGTCGGGATGCGCTGGCGGCCGCCGACCTCGTTGAGCAGGCCGAACTCGGAGTTGTTGAGCAGCTCCCACTCCTCGCGCTCCTTCACGGCATTTACTGTCAGGCGGATCTGCTCGCGGAGCTGATCGATCTCGTTCGAGTAGAGATCGGTGACGCGGGTGTGGGTGTTGAGGATCGTCTGGATCGTCGAGAGGTGATACTCGCGCGGATCGATCTCGTAGTCGACGAAGGTCGTCGGCAGGCGCGGGGCGCCGGTGTGGACGGCCAGCAGCTCGATGCCCTGCTCGCCGTAGCTGTTGGTGTGCCCCTTCAGGCGGTCGCGCTCCTCGACGTACTGCGCGATGCGGTTCTTGACCGCGTCGTCGTCGAGGGCCGCGCGGTCGAGGGTGAGCAAGGTCACCGCCGAGAGCGCCTTGACGGCGGGCGCGGGCTGGCTGCCGCCGACCAGGGTCTCGTCGCCGAAGAAGTCGCCGCGGGTGGCGAGACCCGAGCGCAGCCGGTTCTTGTAGGGGCCGGACAGCGAGAGCTCGACGGTGCCGTCGGCGACGATCGTCAGGCTGCGGTCGCCCGCGCCGCCCTCCGAGATCGTCTCGCCGGCATTGTGCCGGCTCTCGGTGAACCGGTCCGCCAGCGCGGCCAGCTCGGCATCGCCGAGGCGGCTGAACGGCGGCACCGCGCGCAGCGAGGCGGGGCTGATCGCGCGGCCCTTGCCGTCCGAGGCGAGGTCGATGCGGCCGGGCTTGGCCAGCACCACGGCGCGACGGTTCACGCGGTAGACGCCGCCGTCGACGTCGACGAAGGGCAGCAGCCGCAGGAGCCAGCGCGGGGTGTTGGCGAGGTTCTGGACCGACGTGACGGTCGCGGTCGATAGATTGCGTGCTGCCGATGCGCCCACGCTCTGCCCTTGTCCGCTCATCGTTCGTCGTCCCCGCTTGATTGTCGTTCGAGCCCGGGCACGTTGCTGTGCCGGCAAGTTGTATCGGCCGCGGCCATCCCGCATGAAGGGATGGCGCGTTCGGATTAAGCATCGAATGCTTGACGTCCACCCGCGACGACCTGCGTCGCGTCTTGGAACGTCCGTGGTCTAGCCTCGGCCGCGATGCGCGGTCAATAGAACGATTTTCTCAAGTTGCGTTGTCTTGCAAAAATGCCGGTTATCGAATGCTGGTATGCTGAATTACGGTGCCGTGCAGTCGTGTTTCTGGAGAATGTACTTCTCCAAAAGCCTCGTCCGGCGCGATGAAGGGCAAGCTCGTCCCACCGTCCGCTCGACTGTTCCGACGCCCGCGCGGGACGAGCGACCGTTCCCGTCGCCGAGACGAGCGAGACGGCGCAGCCTCCGGCGCCTCCGATCGTGGCCGCGAGCCGGCCGCCTTCGCATCGGCCCGTGTCAGATCCCGTCCCCGAAGAACTGGTCCATGCTCTGGGCCGGCTCCTCGCTGCGCGGCAGCTTCGACACCACGCGCGCCGGCACCCCGGCGACCGTGGTGTGGGCCGGCACGTCGTGCAGCACGACCGCGGCCGCCGCGACGCGGGCGCCCTCGCCGACGCGGATGTTGCCGAGCACCTTGGCGCCGACGCTCAGCAGCACCCCGCGCTTGATCTTGGGATGGCGGTCGCCGCTCTCCTTGCCGTTGCCGCCGAGCGTCACGGATTGCAGGATCGAGACGTCGTCGGCGATCACCGTGGTCTCGCCGATCACCACCCCGGTGGCGTGATCGATGAACACGCCGGAGCCGATGCGCGCCGCCGGGTGGATGTCGGCGCCGAACACTTCCGAGATCCGGCTCTGCACGTGCAGCGCCAGCGTCGCCCGGCCCTGGTGCCAGAGCCAGTGCGCCACCCGGTAGCCCTCCAGCGCCGCCAGGCCCTTGTAGAACAGGAACGGGTCGAGATAGCGCCGGCAGGTCGGGTCGCGCTCGCGGATGGCGACGAGGTCGCGCACCGCGTGGGCGCCGGCATGCGGGTCGGCCTCGAAGGCGGCGAGGCAGAGGTCGCGCATCGCCAGCCGCGACAGGTCGCCGTCGCCGAGACGGTGCGCGAGCCGGTAGGCGAAGGCCTGCGCGATGCTGCGCTGGTCGAGGACGGTCGCCTGGATGATGCCGGCATAGAGCGGCTCCTCCACCAGCGCCGCCTCGGCCTCGGCGCGGACCTCCGCCCAGACCGCGTCGACGCTCGTGCTGCGGCTCGTCGTCCGCAGCGGCGCCTGCGGCAGGGAGGAGCGCGCCTCGAGGATGGCTCCGAGGCTCATGCGGCGACCCGCGAGCGGATCGGCATCCTCACGCCGTCCGCTTCTCGAAGAGATCCGGCAGGTAGCGATGCAGGGTCTCGTGGCCGTCGAACTTGACGTCGAGGGTGAGCCGGGCCGCCTGCGCCTCGTCGTGCGTCTCGACCACGCGGCCGAGGGCGTGGCGCCAGATGCCGAGCGCTTCGGCGACGTCGAGCCGGGCGAACACGACCTGATCGCCCTCGGCGATCGCGGCGGCCGCGCCGGTGCGATGCGCCCCCGCCCGCGGCGAACGAACCGGGGTCGGCGGCGCGAGGACGTCGTTGTCCTCCCAGGCGTCGAATTCGGAGATGCTTTGCGTCGCGGAAGCTCTGTCCAGCAGCATGATTCTTCCGTTAAGTTGTTGACGTGATTGAATAATTGGTGATCCTGCGGGGGATTGCAAGCCTTGTTTCCGGCGACCCCGCGCGATACGCCGGCCGCCGCACGCGAAGGAGGACCGCCCGCATGACCAGCACCGATCTGTCCGCGCTCGCCGGCGGAGCGCTGATCGGCCTCTCGGTGGCGCTGCTGCTGCTGCTGAACGGCCGCATCGCCGGCATCAGCGGTCTCGTCGCCGGCCTCGGCACCGACAGGGGCGAGCGCCGGCGGGTGGATGCCGCCTTCGTCGCCGGCTTGCTGATCGGGCCGCCGGCCTTCGCCTGGCTCTCCGGCGCGTGGCCGGAGACGCGGATCGTCGCCTCGCTGCCGGTGCTCGTCGTCGCGGGCCTGCTCGTCGGGTTCGGCACGCGGCTCGGCTCGGGCTGCACCAGCGGCCACGGCGTCGCCGGCCTCGCCCGTCTGTCGCCGCGCTCGCTCGTGGCGGTGCTCACCTTCCTGTCGGCCGGGATGGCGACGGTGGCGGCGGCGCGCGCCTTCGGGGGGGCGTGGTGATCGGCCTCCGGCGCCTGCTGGCGGGGCTCGCGGCGGGCGTGATCTTCGGGGTCGGCCTGTCCGTGTCCGGCATGCTCGACCCGGTGCGGGTCCGCGGCTTCCTCGACGTCACGGGAGCCTGGGACCCGAGCCTGATGTTCGTGCTCGGCGGCGCGGTCGCCGTCTCGGCGCTCGGCTATCGCCTGTCCCGCCGGCTGCCGCGGCCGGTCCTCGCCGACGCCTTCCAGATCCCGACGAACCGCCGGATCGACGCGGCCCTCGTCGGCGGGTCGGCCGTGTTCGGGATCGGCTGGGGGCTCTCCGGCTTCTGCCCCGGGCCGGCGGTCGCGGCCCTCTCGACCGGGAGGCTGCCCGTCGCCGTCTTCGTCGCGGCGATGCTGGTCGGGATGGCCGCCCACCGCTTCGCGACGGCGCCGGGATAGAGAGCCGCCGCGGGGCCGACGCGATAAGATCCCGGCGCACGGTCCGCCCGCCGGACGATCGCGCCGCCAAGCCCTGACGGGATCCTGTGCGAAGCCGCCCCGAGGACGAAGCACGTCGCCGACGGGGCGGAGATCGACGGGGCTCTTCCTTCGAAGCCCTGCGGCCCGACGGGGATGCCGCCGCCGCGTCGGCCGACGCGATCCAGGCGCGTGCCGCGATTCGCGACCGCGCCGACGGGTACGGCCTACCGGCCGCCCGATCGGGCGCTAGCTACCACGGCGACCCGCCCGGCGCCGCGACCTTCGTCGGCTGCGCCGGGCGTCCCGCAGATCCGGCCGGGGGAGGCGGGACGCCGCTCCGGCCCAACAGGATGCCGCCTATGGAATATCTGCACACGATGGTGCGCGTCGCCGACCTCGACACGGCGCTCGCGTTCTACGTCGACACCTTCGGATTGCAGGAGGTGCGCCGCATCGACAACGAGAAGGGCCGCTTCACGCTGGTCTTCCTCGCCGCCCCCGGCGACGCGGCCCGCGCCGAGACCACCAAGTCGCCCCTGGTGGAGCTGACCTACAACTGGCACCCGGAGACCTATTCCGGCGGGCGCAACTTCGGGCACCTGGCCTATCAGGTCGACGACATCTACGCCTTCTGCGCCCGGCTGAAGGACAAGGGCGTCACCATCAACCGGCCGCCGCGCGACGGCCACATGGCCTTCGTGAAGTCGCCGGACGGCATCTCGATCGAGATCCTGCAGAAGGGCGGCGCGAAGGAGCCGCAGGAGCCGTGGGCCTCGATGGAGAACACCGGCAGCTGGTAGCCCGCTTGACCCGGGCGGCCGATCCGGCCCACATCCGCGCCGGATCAGTCGGCCGGGCGGCCGCTCCGGGCGTCAGCCCGGGGAGGAAAGTCCGGGCTCCATGGAGAGACGGTGCCGGATAACGTCCGGCGGGGGCGACCCCAGGGACAGTGCCACAGAGAGCAGACCGCCCCGGGCCGCGAGGTCGCGGGGTAAGGGTGAAAGGGTGCGGTAAGAGCGCACCGCGGACGCGGCAACGCGGACGGCACGGCAAACCCCACCGGGAGCAAGACCGAATAGGGGCGGCGCGCCTCGCCTCGCGAGAGGCAGAGGCAGGCCCGCTCTCCAGGCCAGTCGCCCGGGTTGGTTGCTTGAGGCGGTCGGCAACGATCGTCCCAGAGGAATGGCCGCCACGTCCGGGTGCCTCGCGGCATCCGGGCCCTACAGAACCCGGCTTACAGGCCGGCTGATCCGCTCGCTCCCGGCCCGGAGCGTCGTCGGGAACCCCGGCTAAGCCGTTGACGGATCGTGCCGATCCTCGGGCGGCTGCGGGATCGTGGGGAATATATGCCCGCGCTGGGCGAAGCTGTGCGAAGCTTTCGCCGGCTGACGCTTTCACGTCGTCACTACAGTCGTCGATCGCAGCCCGAACCTCGGCCGACGCGACGAAAAATTGACCGTCGGTTAACCTTGTCGAGGTCAGATCGGACGTCCGCGATGCGGGTCTTCGCTTGCGTTGACGATCGTCAGAGGCCCATGGTACCCGCCAACATCTCGTCAACGGTGACTTCCGGATCGACGGACGCGCCCCGCGCCCAAGCGGGGATCGCCCGTGTGCGGGCCTTTGGCCGCCGCATCACCGGGACCGCCCAAACCGACCGCGCCGCGACGCAGCGGCCGGGTGCAGGCAGCCATGAGCCGAACCGTTCCCCCCGTCCACGGCGGGCTGCCTCGGCCGCGCGCGGCCCGGCGAACCTCCGCAGGCGGGGTGCCCCGATGACGCGCAAGCCCCTGGAGCCGGCCGGCGGACCGCACGTTCCGGTGCTGCTCGACGAGGTGCTGGCCGCCCTCGACCTGTGCGGGGCCGGGCTTGCGGTCGACGGCACCTTCGGCGCCGGCGGCTACACCCGCGCGATGCTCGCCGCCGATCCCGACCTGCGCGTGATCGGCATCGACCGCGACCCGTCGGCGATCGCCGGCGGCGCCGGGCTCGTCGCCGCCGCGAACGGGCGGCTCACCCTTGTTCCCGGACGGTTCGGCGCCCTCGACGCCCACCTCGCTGAGCTCGGCGAGGCGCAGGCCGATCGGATCGTGCTCGATATCGGCGTGTCGTCGATGCAGATCGACCAGCCCGAGCGCGGCTTCTCGTTCCGCAACGACGGCCCGCTCGACATGCGGATGGCCGCCACCGGCCTCAGCGCCGCCGACCTCGTCAATGAGGCCGAGGAGGCGGAGCTCGCCGACATCATCTACCATTACGGCGAGGAGCGGCGCTCGCGCGCGGTGGCCCGCACCATCATCGAGGCGCGCCGGCGCGGCCGGATCGAGACCACGGCGCAGCTCGCCGACCTCGTCGCCGGCGTCGTCCGCACCGAGCCCGGCAGCGGCATCCATCCGGCGACGCGCACGTTCCAGGGCCTGCGCATCGCGGTCAACGACGAGCTCGGGGAGCTGGTCCAGGCGCTGCACGCGGCCGAGCGGATGCTCGGGCCGGGCGGGCGGCTCGCGGTGGTGACCTTCCACTCGCTCGAGGACCGCATCGTCAAGCAGTTCTTCTCCGCCCGCAGCGGCCGCGCGGTCCAGGCCTCGCGCCACATGCCGAGCGCGCTGCCCGGCGGCGAGCCCGCCGCCGCCAAGAGCTTCAAGCCGGTGACCAAGGGACCGGTGCTGCCCTCCGATTCCGAGACCGCGCGCAACCCGCGCGCGCGCTCGGCCAAGCTGCGGGCCGCCGAGCGCACGGATGCACCCGTGCCGGCGCCGCTCGCCGCGATCCAGGCGCTCGCCGCGCTTCCCGAAGCCCCGCGCGGAGGCGCACGCCGGTGATCCGCCTGCTCAACCTGCTCGCCGTCGCCGGCCTCGTCGCCTCGGCGATCTACGCCTACTCGATCAAGTACGACACGCTCTACCAGGGCGGTCAGGTCTCGAAGCTGAAGAGCGGCCTGCATGCCGAGCGGCAGGCCATCGCCGTGCTGCGCGCCGAGTGGCAGCTCCTGACCCGGCCGGACCGGCTGCAGGCGGCGGTGGAGAAGCACCTCGCCCTGGAGCCGATCGGCACCAGCCATCTCGGGCGCCTCGCCGACCTGCCGGCCCGGCCCGAGCGCGGCGACGAGATCGGCCGCCTGCTCGCGGCCACCGCAACGCCGAAGGAGAAGGGGCCGGCCTCCGAGCCCCGCACCACCGGATCGATCACCCGCACCGTCGTCACGACCCGCACGCCGAACGCGGCCTCGAGGTAGTCCCCGTGTCCCAAGACGCTCACGACGCCGCACCCGAAGACGCCGCCCGCGATCCGCAGGCCGCCGACCCGCACGCGCTGCCCGACGACGCGGCCGGGCACGATCACGCCGAGCCCGAGCTTGAATCCGCGCCGCGTTCCCACGCCGTCGAGGAGCCGGTGCTCGAGACCGAGCCGCGGGTCCATCCGGGGATGCGCCTGTTCCGGGCGATGTTCCGCCTCGCGATCGAGCGCTCCTACACCCGCGTCGCGCTGGTCGGCCTCGCGTTCCTGGCGGTGTTCGGCGCGATCAGCGTGCGGCTCCTGTCGATCGCGATCTTCGGCGCGCCGCCGAGCCAGGAGCACCGGGTGGCGGCCGCCGCCACCACCGCGATCCGGCCCGACATCATCGACCGCAACGGCGAGATCCTCGCCACCGACATCCGCACCGTCTCGGTCTTCGCCGAGCCCGGCAACATCTACGACAAGGACGAGGCGGTCGAGCTGCTCACCGCCGTCCTGCCCGAGCTGAACGCCACGGAGCTGCGCGCCAAGCTCACCCAGAAGCCGGGCAAGAAGGGCGTCGGCTTCGTTTGGGTGAAGCGCGAGCTGACGCCGAAGCAGCAGGCCGAGGTCCACCGGCTCGGCATCCCCGGCATCGGCTTCCTGCCCGACCACAAGCGCGTCTACCCGAACGGGGTCGCCGCCGCCCACATCATCGGCGCGACGAACCTCGACAACATCGGCATCGCCGGGATGGAGAAGTACATCGACAACCAGGGCAACAAGGCCCTGAACGAGTTCGGCTTCGTCGCCAAGCAGACCGACCTCAAGCCGATCCAGCTCTCGGTCGACCTGCGCGCGCAGTTCGCGGTGCGCGACGAGCTGGCCAAGGGCATCGAGCACTTCAAGGCCAAGGCCGGCGCCTCGATGATCCTCGACGTCCAGACCGGCGAGGTGATCGCGCTGGTCTCGATGCCGGACTTCGACCCGAACAACCCGGTCGACGCCCTGTCCGACGACAAGATCAACCGCATGAACGTCGGCGTCTACGAGATGGGCTCGACCTTCAAGGCGATGACCCTCGCGATGGCGCTCGAATCGGGCAAGTACAACGTCAACTCGACCTTCGACACCCGCGGCGGCGTGCTGAGCTGGGGCCGCCAGAAGATCCACGAGTATCACGGCACCAACCGCGTCATCACCATGCCGGAGGTGTTCACCCACTCGTCCAACATCGGCTCGGCCAAGATGGCGCTCGGCGTCGGCGTGCCCGGCCACAAGGCGTTCCTCAAGAAGATGGGCCTGCTCGACCGGATGCGGACCGAGCTGCCCGAGTCGGCCATGCCGATCATCCCGCCGCGCTGGACCGAGATCAACACCATCACCATCGCCTTCGGCCACGGCCTCGCGGTGGCGCCGATCCAGGCGACGGCGGCGGTGGCGGCGATCGCCAACGGCGGCTTCCTGATGACGCCGACCTTCCTCAAGACCGACGTCAAGGAGGCGATGGCGAAGGCGACGCAGGTGCTGAGCCCGCAGACCAGCGAGGCGATGCGCTTCATCATGCGGCTCAACGCGACCGAAGGCTCGGCCAAGAAGGCGGCGATCCCGTACTACTTCGTCGGCGGCAAGACCGGCACCGCCGAGAAGGTGATCGGCGGGCGCTACAACAAGAACCGCCTGTTCACGACCTTCATGGCGGCCGCCCCGATGGACAAGCCGAAATACCTGTTCGTGACCATCATGGACGAGCCGCAGGGCCTGCCGGAGAGCGGCGGCTACGCCACCGCCGCCTGGAACTCCGGCGTCGTCACCGGCAAGGTGATCGAGCGCGTCGCGCCGATCCTCGGCCTGCCGCCGCAATTCGAGCCGCCGGCCAAGCCCTTCCCGCTGATGGTCAAGCTCAACGCCTACCACGCCAGCATGGTCGGCGGCCCGTGAGCGCGCCGACCCTGGGCACCCTGTTCCCGGATGCGGGAACGGGCGAAGCCGGCCGCCTGGTGGCCGGGCTGACCGCCGACAGCCGCAACGTGGTGCCGGGCGGCGTCTTCGTCGCGGTGCCGGGGACCCGGGCCGACGGGCGGCTGTTCGCGGCCAAGGCCGCGGCGGCCGGCGCCGTCGCCGTGGTCGGGGAGGGCGACCGTCCCGCCGACCTGCCGCGGGATTGCGCCTGGATCGCCGTGGCGGATGCCCGCCGGGCGCTCGCGCTCGCCGCCGCGCGCCTGTCGGGCCGCCAGCCCGAGACCATCGTCACGGTGACCGGCACCGCCGGCAAGAGCTCGGTCGCCGACTTCGTCCGCCAGATCCTGTCGCGGATCGGGCGGGAATCGGCGAGCCTCGGCACCGTCGGCATCGTCACCAACCGCGGCGCCGCCTACGGCTCGCTGACCACGCCCGATCCGGTGACCCTGCACCAGACCCTGGCGCGGCTCGCCGACGACGGCATCACCGACCTCGCGATGGAGGCCTCCTCGCACGGCATCGAGCAGCGCCGCCTCGACGGCGTGCGGCTGGCCGCCGCCGGCTTCACCAATCTCGGGCGCGACCACCTCGACTACCATGCGACGGTCGAGGACTACCTCGCCGCCAAGCTCCGCCTGTTCGCGACCCTGCTGCCGGCGGGCGCGCCCGCCATCGTCAACGCCGACGGTGCCTATGCGGACCGGGTGATCGCCGCCGCGACCGAAGCCGGCCACGCCATCCGCACCACCGGCCGCGCCGGCTCCGACATCCGCCTCCTTGATGCCCGCACCGAGGGCTTCGCGCAGGTGCTCGACCTCGACGGCCGCCACGGCCGACGCCGGATCCGGCTGCCGCTGGTCGGCGGGTTCCAGGTCGAGAACGCGCTCGTCGCCGCCGGCCTCGCGCTCGCCACGCCCGCCGGCGCCGCCGACCCCGACGGCGTGTTCGCGAGCCTGGAGCACCTCACCGGCGTGCCCGGCCGCATGGAGCGCATCGGCGAGGTCAACGGCGCGCTCTGCCTCGTCGACTACGCCCACAAGCCGGAAGCCCTGGAGGGCGTCCTCGTCGCGTTGCGCCCCTTCGCAACCGGGCGCCTCGTCGTGGTCTTCGGCTGCGGCGGCGACCGCGACCGCGGCAAGCGCCCGATCATGGGCGCCATCGCCGCGCGGCTGGCCGATACGGTGATCGTCACCGACGACAATCCCCGCTCCGAGGACCCGGCCGCGATCCGCGCCGCCATCCTCGCCGAGGCGCCGGGCGCCGGCGAGATCGGCGACCGCGCCGAGGCGATCCGCACGGCCGTGCGCGGGCTCGGGCCCGGCGACGTGCTGGTGGTGGCCGGCAAGGGTCACGAAACCGGCCAGATCGTGGGCGACCGGGTGCTGCCGTTCTCGGACCACGCAGTGCTGCGGGCGGCGATCGATGGGGATCTGCGATGAGCGCCGTTCCCGTGAAACACGACGACTGCCGCACGTCTCCCTCCCCCCTCTGCGGGGGAGGGTGGCCCGCGAAGCGGGTCGGGAGAGGGGAGCGACATCTCCGGACAACGCGCTCCCCTCTCCCGACCCTCGCTGACGCGAGGCCCACCCTCCCCCGCGAAGGGGGGAGGGAAGATGCGTTGCACCGTCGCGCTCGACCGGAGGCCGCATGAGCCCGAACGCCAAACCGCTCTGGACGGCGGCCGAACTCGCGGCCGCCACCGGGGGAACGCTCCAGGGCGAGCGCGGCGCCGTCACCGGCGCTTCGATCGACACCCGCACGCTGCAGCCGGGCGACCTGTTCTTCGCGATCCGGGGCGAGGCTCGCGACGGGCACGACTTCGTCCGCGCGGCGCTCGACAAGGGCGCGGGCGCGGCGGTGGTCGCCGCCGACCGCGCCGCGTCGTTCGACGGACCCGTCCTGGCCGTGCCGGGGGAGGGCCCCGATCCGGTCCTCGACGCGATGACGTGCCTCGGCCGCGCGGCCCGCGCCCGCACCGCGGCCCAGGTCGTGGCCGTGACCGGCTCGGTCGGCAAGACCGGCACCAAGGAGGCCCTGCGCCACGTGCTGTCGGCGCAAGGGGAGACCCACGCCTCCGTCGCCTCCTACAACAACCACTGGGGCGTGCCGCTCACGCTGGCGCGGATGCCGGCCGAGAGCCGCTTCGGCGTGTTCGAGATCGGCATGAACCACCCGCGGGAGATCGTGCCGCTCGTCGCGCAGGTCCGCCCGGAGGTGGCCCTCGTCACCACCGTCGAGCCGGTCCACATCGAGCACTTCGCCTCGCTGTCGGCGATCGCCGACGCCAAGGGCGAGATCTTCTCGGGCCTCGCGCCCGGCGGCGTCGCGGTGCTCAACCGCGACAACCCGAGCTTCGCCCGCCTCCACGCCCATGCCCTCGCCTCGTCGGCCGGGCGCATCGTCACCTTCGGCGAGCACGAGGAGGCCGACGTGCGGGCGCGCCGGATCGTGCTGCGCCCCGACCTCTCGGTGGTCGACGCGGTGGTGATGGGCCAGCCGGTGACCTACCAGCTCGGCACCCCCGGCCGGCACACCGCGATGAACTCGCTCGGCGTGATGGCGGTGATCCACAGCCTCGGCGCCGACCTCGCGCGCGCCGCCCTGTCGCTCGCGGCCCTGCGGCCGCCGGTCGGGCGCGGCGAGCGCACCGCGCTCCAGCTTCGCGACGGCGAGGCCTTCCTCGTCGACGAAAGCTACAACGCCAACCCGGCCTCCGTGCGCGCCGCGCTGTCGACGCTCGCGGCGATCGAGACCGGTCCGCGCGGGCGCCGCATCGCCGTGCTCGGCGACATGCTGGAGCTCGGGGCGGCCGCGGACGCGCACCACCGCGACCTCGCCGGCGCCGTCGCCGACCACGGCGTCGACCTCGTCTTCACCGCCGGCGCCCTGATGGGCCACCTGTTCGAGGCGCTGCCGGTCGCGCGCCGGGGCATCGCGGCCGCCGCCTCGGCCGACCTCGTCGAGCCGCTGGCCGCGATCCTGCGGCCGGGCGACGCCGTGATGGTCAAGGGCTCGAACAGTATTCGCATGGGTCGGATTGTCGAGGCGCTCAAAGCCCGCTACGCGAACCCCCCGGCGCGCCACGACGCGTCGGCCCTGTCCGCCGGGCCGTGACCGGCACCTGATCGTCCGCCGAGGCCCCGGGACCGTTCGCGTCCCGCCGGCGCCCTTTCTTCGTGTGAGCCAAGCCGCCGAGCCCCCGGATGCTGTATCTCCTGTCGGACCTGAGCGGCACGCTCTCGGCCCTCAACGTCTTCCGCTACATCACCTTCCGGACGGGAGGCGCGCTGTTCACGGCGGGCCTGTTCGTGTTCTGGTTCGGGCCGCTGATCATCTCGCTGCTGCGTCTGCGCCAGGGCAAGGGCCAGCCGATCCGCGAGGACGGGCCGCAGACCCACCTGCTGACCAAGCGCGGCACGCCGACCATGGGCGGCCTGATGATCCTGGCCGGCGCCATCGTCGCGATCCTGCTCTGGGCCAACCCGCGCAACCACTACGTCTGGATCACCCTCACGGTGACGCTGGGCTTCGGCGCGATCGGCTTCTACGACGACTACCTCAAGGTGACGAAGCAGTCGCACAAGGGCTTCTCGGGCAAGCTCCGCCTCGGGCTCGAGGCCCTGATCGCGATCACGGCCTGCTACGCGATCTCGTACTTCTCGCCGTCCACGCTGCAGAACCAGCTCGCCTTCCCGGTGTTCAAGGACGCGCTGCTGAATCTCGGCTGGTTCTACGTGCTGTTCGGCGGCTTCGTCATCGTCGGCGCGGGCAACGCGGTGAACATGACCGACGGCCTCGACGGGCTCGCCATCGTCCCCGTGATGATCGCCTGCGGCACCTTCGGCGTCATCGCCTACCTCGTCGGCAACTCCTTCACCGCGAGCTACCTCCAGGTGAACTACGTGCGCGACACCGGCGAGCTCGCGGTGGTGGCCGGCGCGGTGATCGGGGCGGGGCTCGGCTTCCTGTGGTTCAACGCGCCGCCGGCGCAGATCTTCATGGGCGACACCGGCTCGCTCGCTCTGGGCGGCCTCCTCGGCGTCGTCGCGGTGGCCACCAAGCACGAGATCGTCCTGGCGATCGTCGGCGGCCTGTTCGTCCTCGAGATCATGTCGGTGATCATCCAGGTCGCGTCGTTCAAGCTCACGGGCAAGCGCGTCTTCCGCATGGCGCCGATCCATCACCACTTCGAGCAGAAGGGCTGGAAGGAGCCGCAGGTCGTGATCCGGTTCTGGATCATCGCCGTCATCCTGGCGCTCGCCGGCCTGGCGACGCTCAAGCTGCGGTGAGCTGTGGTAGACTTTGCGCAACCGACGCTTGTCCCACCCCCGCCCTCATCCTGAGATGCGCCCGCGAAGCGGGCGCCTCGAAGAAGCCCTCCAGCGACCGCCATGTGTTCTGGAGGTCGCCTTCGAGGCTCGCCGACGCGGGCACCCCAGGATGAGGGGAGAGGGGCGGGACAACCCCGATTGCCGACCTGTTCCGAGTTTCCGATGACCCCAGCCACAACCTACGCCGGCCGCGCTGTCGCCCTGTTCGGGCTCGGCGCCTCCGGCCTCGCCACCGCGCTCGCCCTGAAGGAAGGCGGCGCCCGCGTGATCGCCTGGGACGACAACGCCGAGGGCGTCGCCAGGGCCGCCGCCCAGGGGATCGAGACCGCGGACCTGCGCGCGGCCGACTGGTCGGGCTTCGCGGCGCTGATCCTCTCGCCCGGCGTGCCGCTGACCCATCCGGTGCCGCACTGGACGGTCGCGCTCGCCAAGGCGGCCGGCATCGAGATCGTCGGCGACATCGAGCTGTTCTGCCGGGAGCGGCGCGCGGTCGCGCCGGGCGCGCCGTTCGTCGCAATCACCGGCACCAACGGCAAGTCGACCACCACGGCGCTGATCGCGCACATCCTGCGCGCGGCCGGGCGCGACGTGCAGATGGGCGGCAACATCGGCACCGCGATCCTGTCGCTGGCGCCCCCGGCGCCCGACCGCATCCACGTCGTCGAGCTGTCCTCGTTCCAGATCGACCTGACGCCCTCGCTCGATCCGAGCGTCGGCGTGCTCCTCAACATCACCCCCGACCACCTCGACCGCCACGGCACCTTCGCGCAATACGCCGCGATCAAGGAGCGGCTGATCCAGGGCTCGGACCGCGCGGTCGTCGGCGTCGACGACGGGCCGAGCCGCGCCATCGCGGACCGGTTCGCGGAACGGGGCGGCGACCGGCTGAACCGCATCCACGTGCCCCGCGACGCGGCGCTCACCGCCGACGCCGTCACCGTCCGCGACGGGGTGATCGCGGACCGTGATGGTGCGCCGATCGCCGACGTGTCCGCGATCCGGTCGCTGCGCGGCGCGCACAACTGGCAGAACGCGGCCGTGGCGGTCGCGGTCGCCCGCGCGCTCGAGCTCTCGCCCGACGACATCCAGGCCGGGCTCGCGAGCTTTCCCGGCCTGCCGCACCGGATGGAGGAGGTCCGGGTCCACGGCGGCGTGCTGTTCGTCAACGATTCCAAGGCGACCAACGCCGATTCCACCGAGAAGGCGCTCACCGCCTTCCGCGACATCCACTGGATCCTCGGCGGCAAGGCGAAGGACGGCGGCATCTTCCCGCTGGTCCCGTATTTCGAGCGCATCGCGCACGCCTACCTGATCGGCGCCGCCTCCGACGCCTTCGCCGCGACGCTGGAAGGCGCCGTGCCCTACACCCGCTGCGAGACCCTGGACGTCGCCGTCCGGGCGGCGGCAGAGGGCGCGGCGGCCTCGGGCGCGCCCGAGCCGGTGGTGCTGCTCTCGCCGGCCTGCGCCTCCTACGACCAGTTCCGCAGCTTCGAGCAGCGCGGCGACGTGTTTCGCGAGCTGGTGCGCGCGCTGCCCTGAACGGCCGGACGCCGGCGCCGGCGGGCGAGCCCCGCGCCGGACGTCGCCCTACCGGGCGAGCACGCGAGCCGCTTCGCGCGTCGTCGCCACCGCGACGGAGACCTCCGTCACCGAGCCCGAGATCGTGCTGATGTTGGCCGTGATCGCCGCGACGGCCTGGGCCGCGGCCTGCATGCTCTGCGACAGGTCGCGCGTGACGATGCTCTGCTCCTCGACCGCGCTCGCCGTCGCGACGACGTTCTCGCGCATGATGTCGACCGAGCCGCTGATCGAATCGAGGGCGCCGACCACCTCGCTCGACAGGCCCTGCAGGCCGTTGATCTCGGCGCCGATCTGCTCCGTCGCACGGGCGGCTTGGTTGGCGAGGTTCTTGACCTCGCTCGCGACGACCGCGAAGCCGCGTCCGGCTTCTCCGGCACGCGCCGCCTCGATGGTGGCGTTGAGCGCGAGCAGGTTGATCTGTGCGGCGATCGACTGGATCAGCCCGACGATGCCGCTCATCGACCCGGCAGCCTCCGAGAGGCGCTGGGTGAACCCGCCGGCCGCCTGGACCCGCTCGAAGGCGGCGTCGGTCGCGCCGCGCGAATATCCCATGCTCTGGGAGATCTCGGCGACGGAGGCGGCCAGTTCCTCCGCCGCCGCCGCCATCGTCGCCACGTTGCCCGACGTCGTCTCCGCGGCCGCGAATGCCGCGCCCGACCCGTCCGCCGAGCGGGTGATCGCCTGGTCGATCTCGGAGAAGTTGCGCTCGATCAGCCTGCGGAGGTTGGCCAGCAGCATGACCTGATCGGTGATGTCGGTGGCGAGCTTCACGACCTTGTAGGGGCGGTTCGAGGCGTCGAAGATCGGATTGTAGGTCGCCTGGATCCAGACCTCGCGGCCGCCCTTCGCGATGCGCTTGTACTGCGCCGCCTGGTACTCGCCGCGCTTCAGCGCCGCCCAGAACGCCGCGTAGTCCGCGCTCTGCCCGTAGGCCGGCTCGACGAACATGCTGTGCGGGCGGCCGCGGACCTCGGACAGGTCGTAGCCCACCACGGCGAGGAAGTTCGCGTTGGCCTCGAGGATGGTGCCGTCGAGATCGAAGGCGATCACCCCTTGCGCCTTGTCGATCGCCGCGATCTGGCCGGCCCGGTCGGCATCCTCGGCCTTCTGCCGCGTGATGTCGGTGGCGAACTTCACCACCTTGTAGGGCTTGCCGTCACGCCCGATCATCGGGTTGTAGGAGGCCTCGATCCAGATGTCGCGGCCGCCCTTCGCCATCCGCCGGAACTGGCCCGCGCTGAACGCGCCGCTGCGGAGACGCTCCCAGAACGCCTTGTACTCCGCCGAGTCCCGGTACTGCGGATCGACCAGCATCGCATGCGGCTGCCCGACCAGCTCGGGCAGGCTGTAGCCCACAGCTGCGAGAAAATTCGCGTTGGCGTCGAGGATGCGGCCCGAGAGGTCGAACTCGATCACCCCCTGCACCCGGTCGAGGGCGGCAAGCTTGGCGGCGGCTTCGACAGTCTTGCGTGCAGCGAACATGGGCGGATCGTCCCGGCGCGGCATCTTCGCAATGCGATGCCGAAGTGAACACAATCCAAGATTGCGTTTTTGCTGTTAAGATTTCGTATTCGGTCGACCGTGGCGCGACCGATCGGCGAGGAGGCGCCGGGGGTTGACGGGACGGGCGGCGGCTCCGGCGCGGTTTCGCAAGGATGCGTTTACCATTCGCGGACAGGATCGCTCTCGACCGTCGCGTGCCCCTGCGCGACCGCTCGCAAGGCCGTCGCACGCCCATGATCTCCCGCGCGGAACGCACGCCCCTGACCGACTGGTGGTGGACGGTCGACCGCGGCCTGCTCGCGGCGCTCGCCGCCCTGATGGTCGCCGGCCTCGTCTTCCTCATGGGCGGCGGGCCGCCGGTGGCCGAGCGCATCGGCCTGCCGACCTTCTACTTTCTCAACCGCCAGGCGATGTACCTCGCGCCGACGATCCTGCTGATCTGCGCGGTCTCGTTCCTGAGCTTGCGCGGCATCCGCCGGCTGGCGCTCGGCACCTGGCTCGCGGGCGTCGCGCTGTGCCTCCTCGCCGGCAAGTTCGGGCCGGAGATCAAGGGCGCCCACCGCTGGATCCAGTTCGGCTCGTTCGGCCTGCAGCCCTCGGAGTTCGTCAAGCCCGCCTTCGTCGTGGTCGCCGCCTGGGCGTTCTCGGAGGGCGCGCAGCGCCGCGACATGCCGGGCGGCTTCCTTGCGATCCTGCTCCTGCCGATCACCATCGTCCCGCTGCTGCTGCAGCCCGATTTCGGCCAGACGATGCTGATCACGCTGGTGTGGTGCGCGCTGTTCTTCGTCGCCGGCCTGCACCTGATCTGGGTGGCGGTGCTCGGCGTGCTCGGCCTGACCGGGGTGTTCGCCGCCTACACCTTCTTCCACCACGTCCGCGAGCGCTTCAACCGCTTCCTCGACAAGGATTCGGGCGACAGCTTCCAGACCTTCTGGTCGCAGGAATCGTTCCGCTCCGGCGGCTGGTTCGGCACCGGCCCGGGGGAGGGGATCGCCAAGCGCCACCTGCCCGACGCCCATACCGACTTCATCTTCTCGGTGACCGGCGAGGAGTTCGGCGTGCTGGTCTGCCTCTGCCTCGTCGCTTTGTTCGCCTACATCGTGCTGCGCGGGCTCAAGCTCGCGCGCCGCACCGACGACACCTTCTCGAGGCTCGCCATCACCGGTCTGATCACGCTCTTCGGCCTCCAGGCCTGCATCAACATGGCGGTGAACACCCAGCTCATGCCGGCCAAGGGCATGACGCTGCCGTTCGTCTCTTACGGCGGCTCGTCGCTGATCTCGCTCGCGCTCGGCATGGGCTTCCTCGTGGCGCTCACCCGCAAGCGCCCGCGCACCACGATGCTGAGCCAGAAGCCGCCCGGCACCGCGCCGGCCACCGTCGCCGGAGTCATGCGGTGACGGTATTCACGCCGACCATCCTGCTCTGCGCCGGCGGCACCGGCGGCCACCTGTTCCCGGCCGAGAGCCTCGCCCATGCGCTGCGGGCGCGGGGCATCCGCGTGGTGCTCGCCACCGACGCGCGGGTCGACTCGATCAGTGGCGGCTTCCCGGCCTCCGAGATCGTCACCATCACCTCGGCGACCCCGTCCGGCCGCTCGATGCTGCGCCGGGCCGGCGCGGTGCTGACGCTGGGCCGCGGCTTCGCGGAGGCGGCCAAGGCGGTCAAGCGCATCAACCCGGCGGCGATCGTCGGCTTCGGCGGCTACCCGACCGTGCCGCCGATGCTCGCCGGCCAGATCCTGCGCGTGCCGACGATCATCCACGAGCAGAATGCGGTGATGGGGCGGGCCAACGCCTTCCTGGCGCGCGGCGCCCGCACCATCGCCACCGGCTTCAAGGAGGTCCGCGGCGTCCCCGACAAGGCGCGTGCCCCCCGCGTCCACACCGGCAACCCGTTGCGCCCGGCGGTGATCGAGGCCGCGAAGGTCGCCTATCCGCGGCTCGGGCCGGCGGACGCCCTGCACCTCCTCGTCTTCGGCGGAAGCCAGGGCGCGCGGGTGATGGGCGAGGTCGTGCCGAAAGCCCTGGCGCAGCTTCCGGCCGACCTGCGGGCCCGCCTCCACCTCGTGCAGCAGGTCCGCCCCGAGGACCTGACGGCGGTGCAGAACGACTACCTCGCCATGGGGCTCGCCGGCATCGAGGCGGCGCCGTTCTTCAAGGACCTGCCGGGGCGGATGGCGGCGAGCCACCTCGTGGTCGCCCGCTCGGGCGCCTCGACGGTCTCGGAGCTCGCCGCCATCGGCCGGCCGTCGATCCTGGTGCCGCTGCCCGGGGCGCTCGACCAGGACCAGGCCGCCAACGCCGCGACGCTGGCCAAGATCGGCGCGGCCCTGGCCGTCGCGCAGACCGCGTTCACGCCGGACCGGCTCACTGCGGAGCTGGTCGACGCCTTCGCGAATCCCGAGAAATTGACCGCGGCGGCGCAAGCCGCGAAAAGCGCCGGCATCCACGACGCCGCCGAGCGGCTCGCCGCGGTGGTCGTCGACACGGCCGCCCGCACCTGATTCTTCCGGGACGCATGCCTCCGCGCAGTCCCGTCATCGAACGGTTCCTCCCATGAAGCTGCCCGACAAGCTCGGTCCCATCCACTTCATCGGCATCGGCGGCATCGGCATGTCCGGCATCGCCGAGGTGATGCACAACCTCGGCTACACGGTGCAGGGCTCCGACGCCTCGGACAACGCCAACGTGCGGCGGCTGGCCGACAAGGGCATGAGGACCTTCGTCGGCCATGCCGCCGCCAACGTCGAGAATGCCGGCCTCGTGGTCGTCTCGACCGCGATCCAGCGCGACAACCCCGAGTTGATGGCCGCGCGCGAGGCCCGGCTGCCGGTGGTGCGCCGGGCCGAGATGCTGGCCGAGCTGATGCGCTTCAAGTCCTGCGTCGCCATCGCCGGCACCCACGGCAAGACCACGACGACCTCCCTCGTCGCGACGCTGCTCGACGCCGGCAACATGGACCCGACGGTGATCAACGGCGGCATCATCAACGCCTACGGCACCAACGCCCGCATGGGCGAGGGTGAGTGGATGGTGGTGGAGGCCGACGAATCCGACGGCACCTTCCTGAAGCTGCCGGCCGACGTCGCCATCGTCACCAACATCGACCCGGAGCATCTCGACCATTTCGGCTCGTTCGACGCGGTCAAGGACGCCTTCCGGCGCTTCATCGACAACATCCCGTTCTACGGCTTCGCGGTGATGTGCATCGACCATCCCGTCGTCCAGGACCTCGTCGGCCACATCGAGGACCGCCGCATCATCACCTACGGCGAGAACCCGCAGGCTGACGTGCGCCTCATCGACGTGGACCTGCGCGGCGGTCAGAGCCGCTTCCGCGTGATGATCCGCGACCGGCGTCCGGGCTTCCGCATGGAGATGGAGGACCTCGTCCTGCCGATGCCGGGCAAGCACAACGCGCTCAATGCCACCGCGGCGCTGGCCGTCGCGCACGAGCTCGGCGTGCCGGCGGACGCGATCCGCAAGGCGCTGGCCGGGTTCGGCGGCGTCAAGCGCCGCTTCACCCGCACCGGCGAATGGAACGGCGCCCAGATCTTCGACGATTACGGGCACCATCCGGTGGAGATCAAGGCGGTGCTCAAGGCCGCCCGCGCCTCCACCGACGCGAAGGTGATCGCGATCGTGCAGCCGCACCGCTACTCGCGCCTCGCCTCGCTGTTCGACGATTTCTGCACCTGCTTCAACGATGCCGACACGGTCATCGTCGCCCCCGTCTACGCGGCGGGCGAGGCGCCGATCGAGGGTATCGACCGCGACGGCCTCGTCGCCGGCCTGCGCTCCCGCGGCCACCGCGACGCGCAGGCGCTCGAGCGCCCGGAAGACCTCGCCGGGATCGTGGCCGCGCACGCGACCGAGGGCGACTACGTCGTCTGCCTCGGCGCCGGCAACATCACGCAATGGGCCTACGCGCTGCCGGCGGAGCTGGCGGCGTTCAAGGGGTGAGCTCGAATGAGCCCGGCCGACAGCGAGCGCACGGCATTTCGGCGGCGCCTTCGGCAGGGGCAGACCGAGGCCGAACGGACGCTGTGGTATCGCTTGCGCGATCGGCGGCTGGCCGGGTTCAAGTTCGTTCGGCAGGAGAGCATCGGCCGCTACGTGGCCGATTTCTGCTGCCGTAAGGCGAAGCTGATCATCGAGATCGATGGCAGCCAGCACGCCGACAATGCCTACGACCGCGCTCGCGATGCATGGCTGGCCGATCTGGGCTACCGCGTCCTGCGGTTTTGGAACGCGGAGATCATGAGCAGCCCGTCAGTCGTTCTCGATACGATCTTCAGCGCGCTCCCCCCCTCTCCCCGCACGCGGGGAGAGGGCCGCGACGACCTCGTCGTCGGCGTGGCTAGCCCGAAGGGCGATGGTGAGGGGACGTCGCCGGACGCACCCGTCCTGACCCCGCCCCCTCACCCTCGGCTGCCGCCTCGCTTCGTCGACGACGGGGTCGACGAAGCCCTCTCCCCGCGTGCGGGGAGAGGGGGAGCGAACCGATGACCGCCTTCCCCGACATCACGCCGGCGATCCGCGCCGCCGCCCCGGCCCTGCGGGGGCGGCTGCTGGTGAACGCGGCGTTGTCCGACCTGACCTGGTTCCGCGTCGGCGGCCCGGCGCAGGTGCTGTTCACGCCGGCCGACGAGGAGGATCTCGCCCACCTCCTGGCCGGTCTCGATCCCGAGATCCCGGTGACGGTGATCGGGCTCGGCTCGAACCTGATCGTGCGCGACGGCGGCATTCCCGGCGTGACGATCCGGCTCGGCGGCAAGGCGTTCGGAGCGGTGGAGGTCGACGGCGACCGCCTGCAGGCCGGCACCGCCGTGCCCGACATGCGCCTGGCGAAGGCGGCGGCCGAAGCGTCGCTCGACGGGCTCGCCTTCTTCCGCGGCATCCCGGGCTCGGTCGGCGGCGCCCTGCGCATGAACGCCGGCGCCCATGGCGGCGAGACCACCGACGTGCTCCTCGAGGCGCGCGGGGTCGACCGGCGCGGCGCGCTCCGCCGCTTCGGCCATGCCGAGATGGGCTTCACCTACCGCCATGCGGCGGCGCCCGACGACGTGATCTTCACGAGCGCCCTGTTCCGCGGCCGCCCCGGCGAGCGCGCGGCGATCGAGGCGGAGATGGCGCGGGTGACCGCGGCGCGGGAAGCCGCGCAGCCGATCCGCGAGCGCACCGGCGGATCGACCTTCAAGAACCCGCCGGGCGGCAAGGCGTGGCAGCTCGTCGACGCCGCCGGCTGCCGCGGCCTGACGCGGGGCGGCGCGCAGGTCTCCGAGATGCACTGCAACTTCCTGATCAATCGCGACGGCGCCACGGCCGCCGACATCGAGGGCTTGGGCGAGGAGGTGCGCCGGCGGGTGCGCGAGACCAGCGGGGTCGAGCTGCACTGGGAGATCAAGCGGATCGGAATCTCCGTCGACAGATCGACGCCTACGCTGACCGGCGATCCGTTCGGCATCTTTTCCGAGTGGGCAGGTCCCGAAGACGGGAAGGCCTATCGTGACCTCTGACCCCTAGTCCGCGTTCGCAAACAGCGTGAGCTGGGCAGAGGCTATCTGAACACGGGCGCCGGCCGCCCGTTCGTCCCCCTTCGACACGCGCCCCGGAGCCCTCCATGTCCAAGCACGTCGCCGTCCTGATGGGCGGCACCTCCTCCGAGCGCGAGGTCTCGCTGAATTCGGGCACCGCCTGCGCCGATGCGCTGGAGGGAGAGGGCTATCGCGTCACCCGCGTCGACGTCGGGGCCGACATCGCATCGGTGCTGACCGAGCTTCGGCCCGATGCGGCCTTCAACGCGCTGCACGGGCCGGCGGGCGAGGACGGCACGATCCAGGGCCTGCTCGAGATCCTGCGCATTCCCTACACGCATTCGGGCGTGCTCGCTTCCGCGCTCGCCATGCACAAGGAGCGGGCCAAGGTGGTGATGCGGGCGGCCGGCGTCAGCGTCCCGGAAGGGCTGGTCGTTAACCGGCATGATGCCGCGAAGTCACACCCGATCGCCCCGCCCTACGTCGTCAAGCCGGTCTCCGAAGGCTCCTCGATGGGCGTGATCATCGTCCGCGACGGGCGCTCGCATCCGCCCCAGATCCTGGCCTCGGACGAATGGGCGTTCGGGGAGGAAGTCCTTGTGGAGACTTACGTTGCGGGCCGCGAGCTCACCTGCGCGGTGATGGGCGACCGGGCCCTCGGCGTGATCGAGATCAAGGCCGCCTCGGGGGGGTGGTACGACTACGACGCGAAGTACGCGCCGGGAGGCTCGATCCACGTCCTGCCGGCCGAACTTAAACCAAATGTTTACCAGCGTGTCCAAGAGTTGTCGTTAACGGCGCATCAAGCACTGGGCTGCCGGGGCGTCAGCCGTGCCGACCTTCGCTACGACGACACACCGGGTGGAACCGGTGCCCTCGTCGTCCTGGAGGTCAACACGCAACCCGGCATGACCCAGACCAGCCTTGTGCCGGACATGGCCGCCCATGCTGGGTATCGTTTCGGTGAGTTCGTGCGATGGATGGTGGAGGACGCGTCTCTGGGCCGCTGAGCCCCGCTGGGTTTCCCGGCGCGACCGGTCCAGCCGCGCGCCTCGTCGGCGGCGTTCTCGCCCGGCTTCCGCGCTTCCTGCGCCGGTCCGACTCGATGCGCCGCGGCCGGCCCGGGCCGTCGATGGCCGAGCGCCTGCCGCGCGGCATCGGCGCCCTCGGCCTCAGCACGGCCTTCGGGGCGCTGGCGCTCGCCGGCTTCGTCGCCAGCGGCCGCTACGACGCCTTCGTCATCGAGAACGGCCGCCCCCTCGACATCCTCGCCCGCGTCGCCGGCTTCGGCGTCGAGCGCGTCACCATCTCGGGCATCTCGCGGATGTACGAGCGCGAGGTGCTCGCCGCCGCCGGCATCGACTGGCGCTCGTCCGTGCCCTTCCTCGACGTCGCCGAGGTGCGCGCCCGCCTGCTCCGGGTGCCGCTGATCGCCTCCGTCTCGGTGCGCAAGATCTATCCCCGCGAGATCGTCATCAACCAGGTCGAGCGCGAGCCCGCCGCCCTGTGGCAGATGAACGGCGAGATCAGCGTCATCGCCGCCGACGGCACGATCATCGATACGATGCGCGACGACCGCTACGCGAGCCTGCCGCTGGTCGTCGGCGACGACGCCAACACCAAGCTCGGCGAGTACCTCGCCCTGGTCGCCGCGGCCGGCCCGCTCGCCGACCGCATCCGCGCCGGCACCTACGTCTCCGGCCGGCGCTGGACCCTGAAGCTCGACGGCGTCGACATCCGCCTGCCGGAAATCGAGCCCGGAGCCGCGCTGGCCCGGCTGGTCGAGCTCGAGCGCGCCAACCGCCTGCTGGAGAAGGACATCATCGCGGTCGATCTGCGGATGCCCGACCGGGTCGTGGTCCGCCTCACCGAGGAGGCCGCGGCCGCCCGGGCCGAGGCGCAGAAGAAGACGAAGAAGGGGACCGCGACGTGAGCGCAGTCCGGTCCACCCGCCGCCCCGCCCGTTCCCCGTCCTTCGTCGGTAAGCGCTGATGCATTCCCAACATGGCCTGACGCCCCGCCTGAAGCCGCTCTCGGCGCGCCGCAGCACCACGCTGTCGGTGCTCGACATCGGCACCAGCAAGGTCGTCTGCCTCATCGCCGAGCTGCAGCCGGCCGAAGCCCTCACCACGCTGAAGGGCCGGACGCACCTCGCCCGCATCATCGGCATCGGCCACCAGCGCTCGCACGGGCTGAAGGGCGGCGCGATCGTCGACCTCGAGGCCGCCGAGGGCGCGATCCGCCAGGCGGTGCACGCCGCCGAGCGGATGGCCAAGGTCGAGGTCCAGTCGGTCATCGTCAACATGAGCGGCGGGCGCCTCGCCTCGCAGCACTTCCAGGCGCGGGTCAACGTCCGCACCGGCACCGTCACCGGCGCCGACGTGGAGCGCGTGCTGGAGACCGCGAGCGCCCACGGCGTCAGCCCCGGCCGCGCCGTGCTGCACGCGCTGCCGACCGGCTACGCCCTCGACGGCCAGGGCGCGGTGATCGACCCCTCGGGGATGATCGGCGAGGCGCTCGGGGTCGACCTCCACGTCGTCACGGCGGAAGCCGCGGCCGCCCGCAACGTCATGCTCGCGATCGAGCACTGCCATCTCGGCGTCGAGGCGGTGATCGCCACCCCCTACGCCGCCGGCCTCTCGGCGCTGGTCGACGACGAGGCCGAGATGGGCGTCTGCGTCGTCGACATGGGCGGCGGCACCACGAGCTTCGGCGTGTTCTCCGGGGGGCACCTCGTCCACACCGATGCGATCGCGGTCGGCGGCCACCACGTCACCATGGACATCGCCCGCGGGCTCTCGACCCGGGTCGCGGCGGCCGAGCGGCTGAAGACGCTCTACGGCTCGGCCATCGCCACCCCGTCGGACGAGCGCGACATGATCGCCGTCCACGGCGTCGGCGAGGACGAGGGCGAGACCCCGAACCACGTTCCGCGCTCGCAGCTGGTGCGGATCATCAAGCCGCGGGTCGAGGAGGTGGTCGAGCTCGTCCGCGACCGCCTGCGCGCGGCCGGCTTCGCCGCCCAGGCGGGGCGCCGGGTCGTGCTCACGGGCGGCGCGAGCCAGCTCGTCGGCCTGCCCGAGGTCACCCGCCGGGTGATGCAGGGCCAGGTCCGGATCGGGCGCCCGCTCGGCATCCGCGGCCTGCCCGAGGCGGCCAAGGGTCCGGCCTTCTCGGCCGCGGTCGGCCTGCTGGTCTACCCGCAGGTGGCGCATGCCGAGCACTTCGAGCCGCGGGGGCAGCGCGCCTTCGCCGGCACCGGCACCGACGGTTACATCGGCCGCGTCTACGAGTGGCTGAAGCAGGGTTTCTAGGCGTTTTCCCGGGCGCCCTCTCGCGCCCGGCCTCGACGAATCGGCGCTTCCTCCACGGAGGCGCTCCGGACAACGCGTTAAAGGTCACGAAGGGCTCGACACCATGGCCATCTCTCTCCAGGCGCCTGACATCCGCGAACTCAAGCCCCGCATCACCGTGTTCGGTGTCGGCGGCGCCGGCGGCAACGCCGTCAACAACATGATCGAGTCGGGCCTGCTCGGCTGCGAGTTCGTCGTGGCCAACACCGACGCCCAGGCGCTGACCTCGTCGAAGGCCGAGCGCGTGATCCAGATGGGGCTGGGCGTGACGCAGGGCCTCGGCGCCGGCTCCCACCCCGAGGTCGGCTCGGCCGCCGCCGACGAGGTGATCGACGAGATCCGCGACCAGCTCTCGGGCGCGCACATGTGCTTCATCACCGCCGGCATGGGCGGCGGCACCGGCACCGGCGCGGCCCCCGTCATCGCCCGCGCCGCCCGCGACATGGGCATCCTCACCGTCGGCGTCGTGACGAAGCCGTTCCAGTTCGAGGGCCTGCGCCGCATGCGCACGGCGGAAGCCGGCATCCAGGAGCTGCAGGCGGCTGTCGACACGCTGATCGTGATCCCGAACCAGAACCTGTTCCGGGTCGCCAACGAGAAGACCACCTTCGCCGACGCCTTCGCGATGGCCGACCAGGTGCTCTACTCGGGCGTCGCCTGCATCACCGACCTGATGGTTAAGGAAGGCCTGATCAACCTCGACTTCGCCGACGTGCGCGCGATCATGCGCGGCATGGGCAAGGCGATGATGGGCACCGGCGAGGCGTCCGGCGAGAAGCGCGCCAGCCGCGCGGCCGAGGCCGCGATCGCCAACCCGCTCCTCGACGACGTCTCGATGAAGGGCGCCCGCGGCCTGCTGATCTCGATCACCGGCGGCGCCGACCTGACGCTGTACGAGCTCGACGAGGCCGCCACCCGCATCCGCGAGGAGGTCGATCAGGAAGCCAACATCATCCTCGGCGCGACCTTCGACGAGAGCCTCGACGGCATCATCCGCGTCTCGGTCGTCGCCACCGGGATCGAGCCGGCGCTGATCTCGGCCAACTCGCCGAACAACAAGGAGATCGCCGAGACCGAGCAGCGCATCGCCGAGGTCGCCGAGCGCCTGCGCTCCGAGGCCCGCTCGCGCGCCGCCCAGAACGCCCCGAGCTTTCGCGCCGCGGCCGAGCCGGCCGTGACGCAGGCTCAGCCGGCCCCCGTCCAGCCCGCGCGCCCGGCCCCCGAGCCGGTGCAGCACGCCGAGCCCCGCATCGAGGCGGCTCCGGTGATGCGCGACGATATCATGCTGACCCAGTCCCAGCCCCGCGCCGCCGCCCCGTTCGTGCCGGCCCCGGCGCCGGCCCCCGAGCCGGTCGCCCAGCACCATGCCGGCCCGTTCATGCCGCCGCGCCCGGCAGCTCCCGTCGCCGCCCCGCTCGCCCGCGCCCCGCGGATGCCGCAGATCCACGAGCTGCCGCCGATCGCCCAGACCCAGATCGCCGCCAGCCGCGGCGAGCCGGTCGACAACCAGGGCGACACCAAGCGCACCAGCCTGCTCCGCCGCCTCGCGACCGTCGGCTTCGGCGGCCGCCGCGAGGAAGCCGAGCCGGCGCCGGCGCCCCGCGCCCAGCCGCAGGTCCAGGCCCCGATGCCGCCGGCCCCGCGGGTCCAGGCTCCGGTCGCCCCGACCTACCGCCCGGCGCAGGGCAACCTCGACGCGCAGGGCCGCATGGCGCCCCAGCCGCGGATGATGGACGACGACCAGCTCGAGATCCCGGCCTTCCTCCGCCGGCAGGCCAACTGATCCGACGCTCACCGAGACCCCGCGGGCGAAGGCCCGCGGGACTTATTCGCGCGATTCGCCGCCCGGCCGGGATGCCGCCCGGGCGCCTGTCGCACCGCAGCATGGATCCGCCGCTCCGCGAGGGCCGGCGGGTTCTTTCGTCGTTCCGGGCGCCGTTTCCGGTCCCGTCGCGCGGCCTCGGACCCGGTCATGGTGCCTCGAAGACACAGCGCGCCGCGGTTGTAGAGGGCTTGTTAACCATTCGTTAACATGTTGCACTGGAACGATATTCCCGAGATCGCGGCGCAAGCGTGTCTGTAACACAGCGTAAGAAAGCGTGATTTGGCCGTGCTGTGCGCCGCAGCTATAAAAATCTCGGACCAACGAATAGCGGCGCGGTTTTCGGACCGACGCCGCACGCAGGGGCTTCAAGCAGCGGACGGATCGGAAGGCGTCGTCACCACGCGAAATGCGGGGTGGCGTGGCCGGATCGCGGCCGAGGGCTAAGGAATGCGGACGAACCAACAAACAACCCTCAAGGGCGCGACCGTGCTGAGCGGCATCGGCGTCCATTCCGGAAACCCGGTTGCGATCACGCTGCGCCCGGCTTCCGCGAACCACGGCATCGCTTTCCTCCGCACCGGAATGGCCTCCGGCAACGACCGTCTGATCAAGGCCCACCACGCCTGCGTTTCCGCGACCGAGCTCTGCACCGTGATCGGCGACGTCGAATCCGGTGCGGTCGCCACGATCGAGCACCTGATGTCCGCCTTCTACGGCCTGGGCGTCGACAACGCGCTGGTCGAGATCGACGGACCGGAAATGCCGATCCTCGACGGAAGCGCGCTCCCCTTCGTCAAGGCGATCGACGCGGTTGGCATCGCGCAGACCGGCACCGCCCGCCGCTGGATCAAGGTGCTGCGCCATGTCCGCATCGAGGCGGGCACCGCCTTCGCCGAGCTGCGCCCGATCGACCGGGGCTTCCGCCTCGACGTCGAGATCGATTTCGAAAGCCCGGTGATCGGCCGCTCGCGCAAGGCGATGGACCTCACCGCCGCCGCCTACCGCCGCGAGATCGCCCCCGCCCGCACGTTCGGCATGATGAAGGACGTGGAGCGCTACTGGAAGGCGGGCTTCGCCCTCGGCGCGTCCCTCGAGAACACCGTCGCCGTCGGCGAGACCGACGTGGTCAACCCGGAAGGCCTGCGCTTCGCCGACGAGTTCGTCCGGCACAAGTTCCTCGACGCGGTCGGCGACCTCGCCCTCGCCGGGCTGCCGCTCCAGGGCGCCTACCGCTCCTATTGCGGCGGGCACCGCATGAACGTCGGCATCCTCGAGGCCCTGTTCGCCGACCGTGCGAACTACGCGATCGTCGAGGCCCAGGGCACCCGCCGCGAGACCGCGCTCGCCGAGTTCGGCGCCGGCCTCGGCATCGCCGCCTTCGCCGGCGACCTCTGAGATCTCTCCGGCAAACCGCCTGCCGCCCGCGGGCGATGTGGCCTGCAAGACACAGCCGGCCGCCGATCTGCGCGGGCGTGGAACCGCCGCTTTCATGCCCGAATCTGGCGCCACGGTGAATCGTCCGTGAAGAGCGCGGCAGTCCGGGATGCGGTGGCACCTCGGACCCGGTAGAGTGCCGGCGCCGACACGACGTCATGATGGCTCAACGGCGCGCTGCGACGCAGGACGCGCCCGTTCGGGGGAAGAACCGCCAATGCCTGTCATCCTTCGGACCCGCGGAGCGGCGGCGGCCGTGCTCATCACCGCCTTCGGCCTCGGTCTCGGCGGCTGCGACGCGCTCGACCCGACCAACCTGTTCGCCGACAAGTACAAGCCCGAGGTCGTGCAGGACACGCCGGCCGACAAGCTCTACAGCGAAGGCTTGGCGAAGATGGAAGACAGCGACTACGAGGGCGCCGTCAAGAAGTTCGATTCGCTCGACAAGCAGTACGCCTATTCCGACTGGTCGCGCCGCGCGCTGCTGATGACGGCCTACGCGAACTACGAGGGCCAGAAGTACGACGACGCGATCACCGCCTCGAAGCGCTACCTGCAGCGGCACCCGGCGAGCAAGGACGCGGCCTACGCCCAGTACCTGATGGCGATGTCGCAGTATAAGCAGATCCCCGACGTCACTCGCGACCAGGACCGGTCCGAGAAGGCGCTCGTCGCCCTGCAGGAGCTCGTCCAGAAGTATCCGACCTCGGAATACTCGACCGACGCCAAGGCCAAGATCCAGATCACCCGCGACCAGCTCGCCGGCAAGGAGATGGAGGTCGGGCGCTACTACCTCGAGCGCCGCAACTTCCCTGCCGCGATCAACCGCTTCCGCGACGTGGTGAGCAAGTATCAGACGACGCGTCACGCCGAGGAGGCGCTGGAGCGGCTGACCGAGGCCTACATGGCGCTCGGCATCACCGCCGAGGCGCAGAACTCGGCCGCCGTGCTCGGGCACAACTTCCCCGACAGTCCCTGGTACAAGGACGCGCACGCCCTCCTGCAGAACGGCGGCCTCGAGCCGCGCGAGGAGAAGAGCTCGTTCCTCAGCAAGATCTACTCCTCGGTGATGGGCCGCACGGCCGCCGCCCAGTAGGCCGCCCGCGCATCACGACCGGACGCGACTCGCGGGCGGGGCTTCGGCTCCGCCCGTTTCGCATTTCGGGGGTGCGGTCGGCCCGGCATCGGCCTACATGACGGCTTCGTATTTCCCTTAAGTTTGGGTTGCCCGGCCGGACGACGGCCGGCGCCCCGGAGGCTCGAAGGCGCGGCATGCTGGTGCAGCTCGCGATCCGCGACATCGTCCTGATCGACCGGCTCGACCTGAACTTCTCCGGCGGGCTCAGCGTGCTCACCGGCGAGACCGGCGCGGGCAAGTCGATCCTGCTCGACGCGTTCAGCCTGGCGCTGGGCGGGCGCGGCGACGGCTCCCTCGTGCGCCACGGCGAGGCGCAGGGCGGCATCACCGCGGTGTTCGACGTCGGACTCGACCATCCCGCCCGGCGGATCGCCGCGGAATCGGAGATCGACACCGAGGGCGACCTGATCCTGCGGCGCACGCAGATGGCCGACGGGCGCACCCGCGCCTTCGTCAACGACCAGCCCGTCGGCGTGCAGGTTCTGCGCGCGATCGGCGCGGCCCTGGTCGAGATCCACGGCCAGCACGACGACCGCGCGCTCGCCGACGTCACCACGCACCGCGCCATCCTCGACGCCTTCGGCGGCCTGAGCGGCCCGCTCGACGCGGTCGCGAAGGCGGCCAAGACCGTCCGGGTCGCCCGCACGACGCTGGCCGAGCATCGCGCCCGCGTCGAGACCGCGCGCCGGGAAGCCGACTTCCTGCGCCACGCGGTCGAGGAGCTGGCGGCCCTCGATCCGAAGCCCGGCGAGGAGGCGACCCTGGCCGAGCGCCGCACCGTGATGCAGCAGAGCGAGAAGGTCGCGCGCGAGCTGAACGACGCGCTCGCCGCCGTCGGCGGCTCGCATTCGAGCGTGCCGCAGCTCTCTTCGGCGATCCGCAAGCTCGAGCGCCGGGCGGCGCAGCTGCCGGCGCTTGTCGAGCCCTGCGTCGCGGCGCTCGACGCCGCCCTCGTCGCCCTCGACGAGGCCCGCGCCGTCCTCGACGCGGCGGTGGCCGAGGCCGAGTTCGACCCGCGCGAGCTGGAGCGGGTCGAGGAGCGGCTGTTCGCCCTGCGCGCGGCCTCGCGCAAGTACGACGTCGCCGCCGACGACCTCGCCGCCCTGCGCGAGCGCTACGAGGCGGACGTCGCCGCGATCGATGCCGGCGAGGAGGCGCTCGCCGGCCTGGAGGCGACGCTGCAAACGGCCGAATCGGCCTACGCCAAGGCCTCCGAGAAGCTCAGCGCGGGGCGTCGGCGCGCGGCCAAGGCGCTCGACGCCGCCGTGCAGGCCGAGCTGCCCCCGCTGAAGCTCGAGCGCGCCCGGTTCATCACCGAGATCGTCACCGATCCCGAATCGCGCGACGCCGCCGGCATCGACCGGGTCGCGTTCTGGGCGCAGACCAATCCCGGCACCAAGGCCGGCCCGATGATGAAGGTGGCGTCCGGCGGCGAGCTGTCCCGCTTCATGCTCGCCCTCAAGGTGGTGCTCGCCGACAAGGGCTCGGCGCCGACGCTGATCTTCGACGAGATCGACACCGGCGTCGGCGGCGCGGTCGCCGACGCGATCGGCGCGCGGCTGGCGCGGCTGTCGCAGGACGTGCAGGTGGTGGCGGTGACGCACGCGCCCCAGGTCGCGGCGCGCGCCGGCACGCATTTCCTGATCGCCAAGGACGCGGTGAAGGGGGCTGGCCGCGTCGCCACCCGCGTCGCCTCGCTCCCCGTCGCGGCCCGCCGCGAGGAGATCGCCCGCATGCTCGCTGGCGCCACCGTCACCGACGAGGCCCGCGCCGCCGCCGCCCGCCTGCTCGAAGGCGCGGCGGTCTAGGATCGGATACCGATGAGCGCGCAGAACGGTCGGTTAAGGTTAATCCCTCCTTAACCATCCGGACCGACACTGTTGGGATCCGGTGGCGAAACCGATTCGCGGACGCCGGCGCTTCCATGTTCCGGGGGGGACCATGCATCAGGCCGCAGCCAAGTTCGAAGTCCTCGCGTCGCATCGCAACGGCGCCAGCGTCGACACCCATCATCTCGGCCAGACCCTGCGCACCGTCTACGAGGGCAGCGTCGACAAGCAGCCGATCCCCGATTCCCAGGTCGACCTCCTGCTGCGCATGCGCCAGAAGGAGCGCGACCGCCGCCGCAGCGCCTGAGGCTGGGAGGCGGCTCGCACGCGGCTCGCCGCGGGGGACGACCCGTCGATCGTGGGGCGAAGTGGCGAGGTTCGCCCGATCGCCGCGAGACGCGGGACCCAGCCGAGACAGGCTACCAGCGGCGGGCGCCCGGGCGACGCTGGTATTCGGCCGCGCGGATGCGCGTCAGCACCCGGTCGAGGCTCATCAGCATCGACGCCTCGTCGGCGCGGGCCCGCTCGGCCTCGCCCGGCTCCGTGCTGAAGTTCTGCCGTGCCTTCGCCAGCGCCAGGTCGCGCTCCAGGGCCTCGCGCTCGGCGTGGAGCGCCTGGTAGGCGTGGTCGTCGGGGAGCGGCGCACGCGTCGGCGCCGCAGGCGAATCGTGGGACACGGGATCGACCTTCCGATCCGGCGAGCCGCGGCGGGATGCTCGCGACAGGGCCCGGATCGCAATGAGAACGCGCCAACACCGTAAAGCGTGCCATCGCCACAGCATTCGCCGGCCGCGTTCGCGCTCGCCTCAAGCCCTGGTTGCGCCGTGTCATGCGGCTGTCATCTGCGTGCCCTAACGGCGGCGGTGTCGAGCGATGCGGCCGCGGCCGCCGGGTCGCCGGGTGGCCCGCGCGAATGCGAACGCGCGGATCGCGCTGCCCGGCACGCTCGACGGATGACGGAGATCGATGTGAAACCCTTCACCTACGCGCTCGCCCTCGGCCTCGCGACGGCGCAGCTCGCCTTCCCGGCGCTCGCCGCCGACATCACCGGCGCCGGTGCGACCTTCCCGTTCCCGGTCTATTCCAAGTGGGCGGAAGCCTACCGCAAGGACAGCGGCACCGGCTTGAACTACCAGTCGATCGGCTCTGGCGGCGGCATCAAGCAGATCCAGGCCAAGACGGTCGATTTCGGCGCCACCGACGCGCCGCTGAAGGGCCCCGCCCTGGAGAAGGACGGCCTCGTCCAGTTCCCGACCGTGATGGGCGGCGTCGTCGCCGTCGTGAACATCCCCGGCGTCGAGCCGGGCAAGCTCAAGCTCACCGGCGACGTGATCGCCGACATCTACGCCAACAAGATCACCAAGTGGTCGGACCCGAAGATCGCCGCGCTCAACGAGGGGCTGAAGCTCCCCGACGCGAACATCACCCCGGTCTACCGCTCGGACGCCTCGGGCACGACGAACATCTTCACCACCTATCTCAGCCAGGTCTCCGAGGGCTGGAAGAAGGAGTTCGGCGCCGCCACCACCGTGAGCTGGCCCGCCGGCCAGGGCGGAAAGGGCAACGAGGGCGTTACCGCCACCGTCAAGCAGGTCCCGAACGCCATCGGCTACGTCGAGTCGGCCTACGCCAAGCAGAACAAGCTCAGCTACGCGCTGATCCGCAACAAGGCCGGCAAGTTCCCGCAGCCGGACGACAAGGCGTTCCAGGCGGCCGCGGCCAGCGCCGACTGGAAGAGCGCGCCCGGCTTCGGCATCACGCTCACCGACCAGGCCGGCGACGACGCCTGGCCGATCACGGCGGCGACCTTCATCCTCGTCCACAAGGAGGCCGCCGATCCGGCCAAGTCCGCCGACGTGCTGAAGTTCTTCGACTGGGCCTACAAGAACGGCGACAAGCTCGCCTCCGACCTCGACTACGTGCCGCTGCCGGACGCCGTCGTCGGCCTGATCCACGAAGAGTGGAAGCAGGTGAAGGGCAAGGACGGAAAGCCCGTCCTCGGCATGTGAGGCCGAACCCGCGGGGCCGCACGCGGCCCCGCGGCCGATCGCGACGAGCGGACGGCCCGCGCGAAGCGCGAGGGCTGCCCGTTCCCCGAGCGGGCGCAGCGTCCTCGCCGGATCTCGCCCGCGCGTCCGGCCCCGCCCTCGCGCCCGGCCGTTCGGCGCGCTACCACGCCAGCCGGTGAAAAGAACCGCGGATGACCGCCTTGACTGAACAGATCGCCGTGACGCGCGCCGCCTCGGGCGCGCGCCTGCGCAAGGGGCCGAGCAAGGGCCTCGACGCCCTGTTCCGCGCCGCCGCCTACGGTTCGGCCCTGCTGGTGCTGCTGGTGCTCGCCGGCATTCTCGGCTCGATCCTCCACGGCGGCTGGCCCGCCTTCCGCGAGTTCGGCTTCGGCTTCCTCACCTCGAGCGCCTGGAACATCGGCACCGAGCAGTACGGCGCCCTGGTCGCCGTCACCGGAACGCTCGCCTCCGCGGTGCTCGCCCTGGTGATCGGCGTGCCGATCTCGCTCGGCATCGCGATCTACCTGACGCAGCTCTGCCCCGGCTGGGCGCGCAAGCCCGTCGGCATGACGATCGAGCTGCTCGCCGCCGTGCCCAGCATCATCTACGGCATGTGGGGCCTGTTCATCTTCGCGCCGCTCTTCGCCCGATTCGTGCAGATGCCGGTGTCGAACCTGGTCGAGGGCATGCCGATCGTCGGCACGCTGCTCTACGCCCGCGTGCCCTCGGGCGTCGGCGTGCTCACCGCCGGCATCATCCTGGCGATCATGATCGTGCCGTTCGTGGCCTCGATCGCCCGCGACATGCTCGACCAGATCCCGACGATCCTGCGCGAGAGCGCCTACGGCATCGGCTGCACCACCTGGGAGGTGGTCCGCCACGTGCTGCTGCCGCAGGCCTCGGTCTCGATCATCGGCGCGATCATGCTCGGCCTCGGGCGCGCCCTCGGCGAGACCATGGCGGTGACCTTCGTGGTCGGCAACGCCAACCGCCTCTCGGCCTCGGTGTTCGATCCCGGCTCGACCATCGCCTCGCGCATCGCCAACGAGTTCAACGAGGCCGACGGCCTGCAGCTGAACTCCCTGATGGCGCTCGGCTGCATCCTGTTCGCGATCACCTTCGTCGTCCTGATCATCGCCCGCTTCCTGACGCGCCGCGTCAAGGTCGCCTGAGGGACCCGCCATGGACGCTCCCAACACGATCCGTCCGGCGCCGGCCCTGAAGCCGGCCCGCATCCGCGGCAGCCGCCGGGTCGCCGACCGCACGCTGCGGATCGCCTGCCTGACGGCCACCGTGCTCGGCGCCTTCGTCCTCGGCTCGATCCTGCTGATGCTCATCGTCGAGGGGGCGCGCGGGTTCTCGCCGCTGCTGTTCACCCAGCCGACCCCCGGCCCCGGCTCGGAAGGCGGTGGCATCGCCAACGCCATCCTCGGCAGCCTCGTGCTCACCGGCATCGGCATCCTCATCGCCACGCCGATCGGGCTGATGGCCGGCACCTACCTCGCCGAGTACGGCCGCGGCTCGAAGCTCGCCGAGGTGATCCGCTTCCTCAACGACATCCTGCTCTCGGCTCCCTCGATCCTGATCGGCCTGTTCGTCTACACCCTGATGGTGCGGCCGATGGGGACCTATTCCGGCTGGGCCGGCGGCGTCGCGCTGGCGATCATCGCGACCCCTGTGATCGTGCGCACCACCGAGGACATGCTGCGCCTCGTCCCCGGCACGCTGCGCGAGGCCGGCGTGGCGCTCGGCGCCCCGATGTCGACGGTGATCCGCAGCGTGACCTGGCGGGCGGCCTCGGCCGGCATCGTCACCGGCATCATCCTCGCGCTGGCCCGCATCGCCGGCGAGACCGCGCCGCTCCTGTTCACGGCGCTCAACAACAACTCGTGGTTCAGCCCGGACCTGATGGGCGGCGTCGCGAACCTGCCGGTGATGATCTACCAGTTCGCCCTCTCGCCCTACCCGAACTGGCAGCAGCTCGCCTGGGCCGGCGCGCTCCTGATCACCATGACGATCCTGCTGCTCTCGGTCGTCGCCCGCTTCGTCATCAAGCCGCAGCGCGCCCGCTGATCCGCCGCCGGCATCCACGAGGAACACGACGATGAACGCCGCTCCCGCGATCAACGCCACCCGGTTCGACGGCCGCAACCCGGCCGACGAGCACGCGCCGATCCGCATCAGCGCCCAGGCCCTGAACTTCTACTACGGCCAGTTCCACAGCCTGAAGAACATCAACCTCGACTTCCACGACCGGCAGGTGACCGCGCTGATCGGCCCCTCGGGCTGCGGGAAGTCGACCCTGCTGCGCACCTTCAACCGGATCTACAGCCTGTACCCGGAGCAGCGCGCCGAGGGGCAGGTGCTGCTCGACGGCCAGAACATCCTCGATTCCGGCGTGGACCTGAACGAGCTGCGCTCGCGCATCGGCATGGTGTTCCAGAAGCCGACGCCGTTCCCGATGTCGATCTACGACAACGTCGCCTTCGGCCTGCGGCTCTACGAGAAGCTGCCGAAGTCCGAGCTCGACGGCCGCGTCGAATCGGCCCTGCGCAAGTCCGCGCTGTGGGACGAGGTGAAGGACAAGCTCAAGCAGTCCGGCATGGGCCTCTCCGGCGGCCAGCAGCAGCGCCTGTGCATCGCCCGCACGGTGGCCCAGAGCCCGGAGGTGATCCTGTTCGACGAGCCGACCTCGGCCCTCGACCCGATCTCGACCGGCCGCATCGAGGAGCTGATCGAGCAGCTGCGCAGCGAGTTCACGATCGTCATCGTGACGCACAACATGCAGCAGGCGGCCCGCATCTCGCAGTTCACCGCCTTCATGTATCTCGGCGAGGTCATCGAGGTCGGCCCGACCAACCGCATCTTCATGAACCCGACGGTGCGCCAGACCCAGGACTACATCACCGGCCGCTTCGGCTGAGCCGCACCCGGATCGTTCGAGGACCCACGCCCATGCCCGGCCACATCGTCACGTCCTACGACACCGACCTCGAAGACCTGCGCCGCTCGATCTCCGAGATGGGCGGCGTCGCCGAGAAGATGATGACCGAGGCGACCGACGCGCTCGTCCGCCGCGACACCCAGCTCGCCCAGGCGGTAATCGTCGCCGACAAGCGCCTCGACACGCTGCAGCGCGAGATCGAGGAGCGCGCGGTGCTGCTCATCGCGCGGCGCCAGCCGATGGCGATCGACCTTCGCGAGACGATCTCGGCGATCCGCGTCTCGGGCGACCTCGAGCGCATCGGCGACCTCGCCAAGAACATCGCCAAGCGCGTCGTCGCGATCAGCGACCAGGCCCAGGCCCAGAAGATCGTGCTCGGCGTGCAGCACATGAGCGACCTCGTCCAGGAGCAGCTCAAGGACGTGCTCGACGCCTATGCCAGCCGCGACGTCAACGCGGCCCACAACGTGTGGGAGCGGGACGGCGAGATCGACGCGCTGTACAACTCGCTGTTCCGCGAGCTACTGACCTACATGATGGAAGACCCGCGCAACATCTCGTTCTGCACGCATCTGCTGTTCTGCGCCAAGAACGTCGAGCGTATCGGCGACCACACCACCAACATCGCCGAGACGATCCACTACCTGTCCACCGGCGAGAACCTCGCGGGCGACCGCCCGAAGAACGACGCCTCGAACTACGCGACGGTGGCACCGGGCGCCTGAGGGCTGCCGTCTCCTCCCCTCCTCCTCTGCGGGGGGAGGGTGGGCCTCGCGTGAGCGGGGGTCGGGAGAGGGGAGCGACCGCTCCGGATACGGCGCTCCCCTCTCCCGACCCGCTTCAGGGGGGAGGGAGGTCCGTGGCGATGGATGAGAAAGTCGGGCGGTCCGCCCGGGAGTGCCCTGCATGCGTACGCGGATCCTGATCGTCGAGGACGAGGAGGCGCTGACCACCCTCCTGCGCTACAACCTCGAAGCCGAGGGCTTCGAGGTCGATTCCGCCGCCCGCGGCGACGAGGCCGAGCTGCGCCTGCAGGAGCAGGTGCCCGACCTGATCCTGCTGGACTGGATGCTGCCGGGGCTCTCGGGAATCGAGCTGTGCCGCCGGGTGCGGGCGCGGCGCGAGACGATGTCCCTGCCGGTCATCATGCTCACCGCCCGCGGCGAGGAGGGCGACCGCATCCGCGGCCTCGGGACGGGGGCCGACGACTACATCGTCAAGCCGTTCTCCGTGCCGGAACTGCTGGCGCGCGTCCGCGCGCTGCTGCGGCGCGCCAAGCCCAGCCACGTCGCGAACCTGCTGGAAGCCGGCGACATCGAGCTCGACCGCGACAGCCATCGCCTGCGCCGGGCCGGCGGCGAGATCCACCTCGGGCCGACCGAGTTCAAGCTGCTCGAGTTCCTGATGCAGAGCCCCGGCCGGGTCTATTCCCGCGAGCAGCTCCTCGACGGCGTATGGGGCCACGACGTCTACATCGACGAGCGCACCGTCGACGTGCATGTCGGCCGCCTGCGCAAGGCCCTGAACCGCGCCGGCGAGACCGACCCGATCCGCACCGTCCGCGGCTCGGGGTACGCCTTCGACGAGACGTTCTCGGGCGAGGATTGAGTTCGGCTTTCGGTGGACGGCTCAAGCGACCGCAACGATCCGCGACCTGCCGTGGGTCCCTTCTCCCATGGGGAGAAGGACAGGATGAGGGGCGTGAGTCATTCGGGTCGGTCACGACCCTCACCCCAACCCTCTCCCCATGGGAGAGGGAGCCGTCGCGCACACTGAAGTGATGTCAGTCCTACGAAAATTATATTTTTACCAAGCTTCAGGGGACCTTCGTCCCCCCGCCGTCGAGCCCCGCGCTGCGGCCCGTCGCCTTCACGGCGTCCAGCGCGCTCAGCATCGTCCCCTCGGTGAGGATCTGCGGCAGCACCGTCGGCTCTCCGGCCCCCGCATAGAGCAGGTAGAGCGGCACGCCGCTCCGGCCGTGGCGCTCGAGCAGGCGGGTGATCTCCGGGTTCTGGTTGGTCCAGTCGCCCTTGAGATACGTGACGTCGCGCGCGCGCATCGCCGCGCCGACCGCCGCCGTCCCGAGCGAGGTGCGCTCGTTGACCTGGCAGGTGATGCACCACGCCGCCGTCATGTCGACGAAGACCGGCCGGCCGCTCGCCAGCAGCGCGTCGAGGCGGGCCTGCGTGAACGGCTCGATCCCCTCGGCCCGGGCCTGGGCCCCCGGTGCGACGCGGTCGTGGTCGAGGGTGAGGGCGAGCCCCGCCACGCCGGCGACGGCGAGCACCGCGAGGCCGCGGGCGAGCTGCGCCCGGACCGGCCGCGCGTCGCGGCCGAGCTCCCACGCCCAGGCGGCGAAGCCCATCAGCACCAGCCCGATCAGCGCCGCGAGCAGGCCCTGCGGCCCGACCTGCTGCGCCAGCACCCAGACCAGCCAGGCGACCGTGGCGTAGATCGGGAAGGCGAGGGCCTGCTTCAGCACGTCCATCCACGCGCCGGGCCGGGGCAGGGCGCGCAGCGCCGGCGGCCACAGGGTGAGCGCCAGGAAGGGCAGGGCGAGGCCGAGGCCGAGGCTCGCGAACACGACGAGGCCGGCAGCGGTCGATTGCGTCAGCGCGAAGCCCACGGCCGAGCCCATGAACGGGGCGGTGCACGGCGTCGCCACGACCGTCGCGAGCACGCCGGTGAAGAACGAGCCCTGGAGCCCGGCCCGCCGGGTCAGCCCGTCGCCGAGCCCGGACAGCCGACCGCCGAGGTGAAGCATGCCCGACAGGCTCAGGCCCATGGCGAAGAGCAGGTAGGCCAAAGCCGCCACCACGGTCGGCGATTGCAGCTGGAAGCCCCAGCCGATCCCGGCGCCGCCGGCCTTCAGGGCGATCAGCAGCGAGGCCAGCGCGAGGAACGCCGCCAGCACCCCCGCGGTGTAGGCGAGCCCGTGCAGCCGGACCCGCGCCGGCGCCTCGCCGGAATGCCTCACCAGGCTCAGCACCTTGATCGACAGCACCGGGAAGACGCAGGGCATCAGGTTGAGGATCAGGCCGCCGAGCAGCGCGAGGCCGGCCGCGGTCCACAGGGTCAGCGCCTCGGCCGGGTCGGTGCGCGCCGCCGCCGGCGCTGCGCTCGGCATCGCGCCGCCGCCGGCGAGCGCCGCCTCCTCGCCGAGCGCGAAGGCCTGCCGAACGAGGCCGCCGCCGGTGTCCTCGTCGATCGCCAGCACGCCGGGCAGCGATTCGGGCGCGGGGTCGGCGGGCGTCGCGCGGGTCAGCGTCAGGTGGAGGCCCGAAGCGTCGACGGTGAAGGGCTGCGGCGCGGCGTTGTCGATCGCCGTCTCGGAATAGGGGAAGAACGCCACCGCGCGGACCGTGTCCGCGGCGAGGCCCGGAGCCTCGAGGTCGAGGGCGAGCCGGTCGCCCTGGCTCGACAGCCGCACCGGCCACGGCGCGCGCTTGGGCAGGGCGGCACGGGCGCGGGCGAACAGGTCGACGTTGCCGGGATCGGCCGTGGCCTCGCGCGCGACCGGCAGCGTCAGGGCGAGATCGGCCGAGCCGGGAATGCACTCCGTCTCGCACACGAGATAGGTGAGCTTGCCCGCCAGCGTCACCGGCGCGGCCGGGTCGAGGCTCGGCGGCGGGGTGACCCGCACGAGCAGGATCGCCTCCCCCTCGTAGCCGAAGTTCATCAGCGTCGCGATCGGGATGCGGTGCGGCGCCGGCCACTGGATCGCCGAGGCCGAGAAGCCCGCCGGCAGGGTCCAGATCACCTCCGGCGGCAGGCCGGAATCGCCGGGATTGCGCCAGTAGACGTGCCAGCCCGGCTTCATCGCCATGCGGATGGCGACGGTGAACGGCGTGGCCCCCGCCACCGCCGCGGGCTCCGCCGCGAGGCTCGCCCGCACGAGGTCGGCCGGCGGCTTGAAGCCCTGGGCCGCAACCGGCCACGCGAGCAGGGACAGGAGGAGGGCGGCTGCGCGGATCATGCGGTCCTTATCGCGCGACCGACGACGACGGTTTCACGCCGCCATCCTCATAGGCCCGAACCAGCGGAGGGTAAAATCGTGGGCGTGCGACAGGTTGGAACGGAGGCACCGCCGGATCGCGCATTCGAAGCGCGACGCGGCTCCCCCACGCGGGAGAGGGGACCCGCGTCAGGCTGGATGTTCCCGCGGATGCGCGGTTCGATCGTTCGAACTCTTTAGGACCCGCTGCTCAACGCCGCCGTCGCCCGCTCCAGCCAGGCCCGCGTCTCCGGGTCGAGGTCCGCGGACAACACGTCGCGGACGCGGGCGTGATAGGCGTCGACCCAGGCGCGCGCGTCCGGGCTCAGCATCTCCGGCACGATCAGGCGGCGATCGTAGGGGACGAGCGTCAGGGTCTCGAAGCCGAGCACCGGGCGCTCGCCGCCGGGCACCGTGCGGGGCTCGACGAGGACGAGGTTCTCGATGCGGATGCCGTAGGCGCCCGCCCGGTAATAGCCCGGCTCGTTGGAGAGGATCATGCCCAGCTCGAGCGCCACCGTCCCGGTCTTGGCGATGCGCTGCGGGCCTTCGTGCACCGACAGGAAGGCGCCGACGCCGTGGCCGGTGCCGTGGTCGAAGTCGAGGCCGGCCTCCCAGAGCGGCAGGCGCGCCAGGGTGTCGATCTGCGCGCCGGTGGTGCCCTTGGGGAAGACTGCGCGGCCGATGGCGACGTGGCCGCGCAGCACGCGGGTGTAACGATCGCGCATCTCCGCGCTCGGCGCACCCACCGCCACCGTGCGGGTGATGTCGGTGGTGCCGTCCAGGTACTGGGCACCCGAATCGATCAGGAACAGCTCGCCCGGCGCCGCCCTCCGGTCGGTGGCGCGCGTCACCCGATAATGCACGATCGCCCCGTTCGGCCCGGAGCCGGAGATCGTCGGGAACGAGACGTCGCGCAGATCCCCGCCGGCCGCGCGAAAATCCTCCAGCGCCTCCACCGCGGCGATCTCGCTCGGCGCGTCCTGCCCGTCGAGCCAGGCGAGGAAGCGCACCACGCTCGCCCCGTCGCGCCGGTGCGCGGCGCGGGCGCCGGCGATCTCGGCCTGGTTCTTCACCGCCTTCATCGCGGTGATCGGGTCCGGGCCGACGTCGGCGGTGCCGCCCACCGCCGCGACGCGTTCCTTCAGCGCGACCGCGCCCGTCGCCGCATCGAGGCGCACGCGCTTGCCCGCGAGCTCGCCGAGCGCCGGCTCGAACGCGTCGCGCCCGTCGATGTCGGCGATCGGTCCGAGCGCGTCGCGCGCCTCCGCCGTCACGTCGCCGGAGGCGAGGAAGAGCCGCGGCCGGCCCTCGCGCGGCAGGACGGCGTAGCCGAGCGCGAGCGGCGTGTGGCCGACGTCGGCCCCGCGCAGGTTGAACGCCCAGGCGAGGTTGTGCGGATCGGAGATCACCAGCGCATCGCACTGGCCGGTCTCGAGCTCGGCGCGGATGCGCGCGATCTTCTCGCTCGCGGCCTCTCCGGCGAAATCCAGCGGATGGGCGGCGACGCGTCCGGCCGGAGGCTTCGGTCGCCCGGCCCAGACCGCGTCCACCGGGTTCTCGGAGAGCGCCTTCACCTCCGCGCCGGCCTTGGCGGCCGCGCGTTCCAGGCGGGCGACGCCATCGGGCGTGTGCAGCCAGGGATCGTAGCCGAGCACCGCGCCGCGCCGCAGCGTCCGGGCGATCCAGGCCTCGGCGGTGCTCTCGGCGAGCGGCACGATCGCGACCACGCCGGGATCGACCTGTTCCGGCGCCTGCAGGGTGTAGCGTCCGTCGACGAACAGCGCCGCGGCATCCGCCAGGATCACGGCGGTGCCGGCCGAGCCGGTGAACCCGGTCAGCCAGGCGAGACGCTCGGCATTGGCCGGGACGTATTCGGACTGGTGCTCGTCGGCCCGCGGCACGACGAAGCCGTCGACGCCGGCTTCCCGGAGGGCGGCACGAAGGGCGGCGACGCGCTCCGCCGCCTTGCGGTGGCTCGAATCGTCGAAGGTCTGGAAGCGGATGCGGCTCATCCGGCCAGGGTATCGCCGGCGCGGGTCGGCGGGCAACCGACCTCAGCGGGTATCGATGCGATCTCAGCCGCCATCCATCGGCGGGTCGGCGGCGCGATCGCCGGGTGTGCCGTCGTAGCCTTCGAGCCAGGCTCTGCGCGCATCGGACCCGACCGGGTAGGGGCATGCATCCTTCGGGCGGCCGTGGCTGCGGGCGCGGGCGCCTTCGGTGATCGGATCGGCGGGCGGTTTCGCGGGCGTGTCGGTCATGCCGGGAAAATGCGGGCGCCCGCGTTCGGTTCAGCGATGCGGGAAACCGCCGCGCGCGCCACGGGCGAGCGGCCGCGGCGCCGCCCCGCCGCGGCGGAGCACCAGGGCGACCCAGCCCTCGATCGTGCCCTTCGAAGCGAGATGGAAGCCGCGGTGGCGGTAGGCCGAGAGCACGCCGGCGACGTCGCGCTCGATCAGGCCCGAGAGCACCAGCACGCCGCCCTCAGCCACCACGGCCGACAGCGTCGGCGCGAGCCGCCGCAGCGGGCGCGCGAGGATGTTGGCGAAGACCACGTCGAAGTGGCGCGGCCGCGCGGCCAGGGCGTTGCGCACGCCGGGCGCCTCGTAGAGCTTGAGGTACGGCCCGAGGCCGTTGGCATGGGCGTTGGCGCGGGCGGTCCTGACCGCCTCGCCGTCGAGGTCGCCGGCGATCACCGGCCGGCGCAGAGCCTTGGCGGCGGCGAAGGCGAGGATGCCGGTGCCGGTGCCGACGTCGAGCACCCGGCCGGGGCGCCCGCGCTTCAGCACGTCGACCAGCGCCTTGAGGCAGCCGAGCGTGGTGCCGTGATGGCCGGTGCCGAAGGCGAGCGCCGCCTCGATCTCAATGGCGAGCTCGTTCGGCCGCACGGTGGCGCGGTCGTGCGAGCCGTGGATGCGGAAGCGGCCGGCCCGCACGGGCACGAGGCCTTCGAGCGAGGCGCGGACCCAGTCCTTCTGGTCGATGGTGCGGAACTCCGCCGCGTCCGCCTGCGCGCCGACCACGGGGCGGATCAGGTCGCGGATGAAATCCTCGTCCGGCGCGTCGGCGAAGTAGGCTTCCAGCCGCCACGTCACCCCGTCCTCCGCCTCGAAGGCGGCGACCGCCGTCTCGGTCGGGTCGAACATCTCGCCGAGCAGGTCGGTCATCGTGCGCGCCGACCGCTCGTCGGTCATCAGCTGCAGGACGTGGGTCGGGCGGTTCGGGTGCAGGCCTTCGAGCATGGCCGGCCTTACCACCCTCGGCCGCGTTCCGCGACGTGTGGCGCAGTCCGCGGCGGAAATGTTGTGGCCCGTCCGGTCCCGCGATGGCCGAGGTCGGCAACCGCGGCAAAATCGCCTGGCAATGCGGCAGATTGTTTACCCGTTCATCATATGGACCCCCGGAACCGGGGTTACCGTGCAGCGTTTTCGGTCACTTCTCCGCGTCGTCCGAGTCGTTCGACCATCGAGGGTGCGTCCGCGTGACCAATTCGAGACCATCCGTTCGTCGGCCGGTCGTCCTTAACGGCGTCTCGCGCCGCCGTCGCCAACCGGTCCGCGCCCGCGACACGTTGCTCGGGGCCGAAGCCCTCGACACGCCCCTGCCGGGCCAGCTCCTTGTACTGCTGAGCCGGCTGCACCGCGCCGAGGACGCGAAGCCCCGCGGAGACGAGTTCGACGCCTGAGCGGCTTGCGCGCGGCATCGTCCGCGTCCAAGCCTGCGGCGTGAGGGGACGCGACGATCCGCGGCGCCCGGACGGGACGCGCCATCCTTGCTCGACCTGACGCCCGACGAGTGGACCGCGGTGGCACTGAGCCTGAAGGTGGCCGCCGTCGCGACGCTTGCGAGCCTCGGGCCCGGCCTGCTGGTGGCCTGGCTGCTCGCCAAGCGCACGTTTCCGGGTCGCGCCGTCCTCGACGGCCTCGTGCACCTGCCGCTGATCCTGCCGCCGGTCGTGACCGGCTACCTGCTGCTCCTGACCCTCGGGCGACGCGGCCTCGTCGGCGCGTGGCTCGCCGAGGCGGGCATCGTGTTCGCCTTCCGTTGGACCGGGGCGGCGCTCGCCTGCGCGGTGATGGGCTTCCCGCTGATGGTGCGGGCGATGCGCCTGTCGATCGAGGCGGTGGACGCCCGGCTCGAGCAGGCGGCCGCGACGCTGGGCGCCCGGCCGATCGCGGTGTTCCTCACGGTGACGCTGCCGTTGAGCCTGCCCGGCATCCTCGCCGGCGCGGTGCTCGCCTTCGCCAAGGCGATGGGCGAGTTCGGCGCCACCATCACCTTCGTCTCGAACATTCCCGGCGAGACCCAGACGCTGCCTTCGGCGATCTACACCTTGACGCAGGTGCCGGGCGGCGAGGCCGGCGCCTTGCGCCTGACGCTGATCTCGGTCGCCCTGTCGATGACCGCGCTGCTGCTCTCGGAGGTGCTGGCCCGCCGCATCGGCCGGAAGCTGGGAGCGGGGTGATGGAATCCCCGTCGCATGCCAGGGGCACCCTCCCCCGCGGAGGGGGGAGGGGAAAGCCCCACAGCCGCGCCTCACGCATAGGCGTACGGCCCACCGCGCTCCAGCGCCCGCTTGTAGGCCGGGCGGGCATGGATGCGGGCGAGCCAGCCGGTCAGCTTGGCGCCGGCTCCGGTGCCGCGTGCGGCAAAGGCTTCGAGGGGAAAGCTCATCTGGATGTCGGCGGCGGTGAAGTCCGCGCCGCAGAACCACGGCCGGGCGGACAGCTCCTCCTCCCAATAGGCGGCGTGGCGGCGCAGCTCCGGGTCGACGAACTTGGCCGTCACCGCCTTGGCGATCCCCCTCGCGAGGGGGCGCACCAGGGCGGGGCTGCCCGGCGCCAGCCGGGAGAACACCAGCTTCAGCAGCAGCGGCGGCATCGCCGAGCCTTCCGCGTAATGGAGCCAATAGATGTAGCGGCGATGCGCTTCCGTGCCCGGCGCAGGCACCAGCGCGCCGCCGCAGCGGGCGGTGAGGTATTCGACGATGGCACCGGACTCGGCCACCACGATGTCGTCGTCGGTGATCACCGGCGACTTGCCGAGCGGGTGGATCGCCCGCAACGCCGGCGGCGCCAGCATCGTCTCGCGGTCCCGGGCGTAGCGCTTCACCGTGTAGTCCAGGCCGAGCTCCTCGAGCAGCCAGAGCACCCGCTGCGAGCGGCTGTTCTCCAGGTGGTGGACGGTGATCATGCGCAGCCTTCCGTGAGGGTATCGCTGCACAACGCCGGTCCGCGCCGATCGAGCCGCCCGGCATGACGCTCGACGTCGCCGTCGCCCTGCGCCGGGGCGCCTTCACGCTCGACGCCGCCTTCGCCGCCGGGGCCGGGCTCACCGCCCTGTTCGGGCGCTCGGGCTCGGGCAAGACCACGCTGATCGACCTGATCGCCGGGTTGAGCCGGCCCGATCGCGGCCGCATCGTCGTCGCCGGCGAGACGCTGGTCGACACCGACCGGCGCATCGCCCTGCCGGTGCACCGGCGCCGGATCGGGCTGGTGTTCCAGGATGCCCGCCTGTTTCCCCACCTCAGCGTGCGGAGCAACCTCGGCTACGGCCGCTTCTTCGCGGGCCGCCGGGCGGAACGGGCCGAGCACGACGCCGTGGTCGAGATGCTCGGCATCGGCCACCTGCTCGACCGGCAGCCCGCGGGGCTCTCCGGCGGCGAGCGCCAGCGCGTCGCCATCGGCCGGGCACTGCTGGCGAGACCCCGCCTGCTGCTGATGGACGAGCCGCTGGCGGCGCTGGACGAGGCGCGCAAGGGCGAGATCCTTCCCTATATCGAGCGCCTGCGCGACGAGGCCGGGATCCCGATCGTCTACGTCAGCCACGCGGTCGGCGAGGTCGCGCGGCTCGCCAACACCGTGGTGGTGCTGGAGGCTGGCCGCGTCGCCGCCGCGGGCCCGGCGGAGGCGATCCTGCGCCGGGCCGACCTCGTCCCGGTCCACGAGGCCGAGGCCGGCGCGCTGCTCGACATGACGGTCGCCGGGCACGACCCGGCGGCCGGCCTGACCCGGCTCGAAGGTGCGGCCGGGCGGCTGCTCGTCCCGCTCCTGCCGCGGGCGATCGGCAGCGTCGTGCGGGTGCGCGTGCCGGCCCGCGACGTGCTGATCGCGACCGCGGTGCCGTCGGGCCTCAGCGCGCGCAACATCCTCTCCGGCCGGGTCGCGGCGCTGATCCCGGCGGGCAACGCGGTGATGGTCGAGGTGGCGTGCGGCGGGGCGGTGCTCGCGGCCCGCCTGACCGGGGCCGCCGTGCGCGACCTCGACCTCGCGGTCGGCCGCCCCGTCCACGCGGTGATCAAGAGCGTCGCCCTCGATCCCGCCGGGATGGGCGGGCGCCGGGCGATCGAGATTTGAGGCATGGTCTGACTCGGCCCGCTGCAGCCGCAGCAGCCGATTGCTGCGCTCGGAAACGGGCGTTCATGGGCCGTGCGCTCCGAGTGTGTTCGGCGCGGTTTGCGCACCCAAAACCACAGTTCTTCTAGGAGTAAAATCTGAATCCGGTAGTTTTTAATCGATTGGATTGACTGTAACACAAGTTTAATTCGATCCGATTAACGTGACATATTGCTTCTTCGCAATGCGTGAATTCCATTGAGCTGAAGTGATGACCGACATCGACGCGACCGAGCAAGCATTCGGTTCTCACGACCCCGTCTCGTCGGAGACCGCGTTGGCCGGCGCCGTGGGACTCGCGCGGGCCGCCACGTATGCGTTCATCGCCAACGACGGCACCGGTCGGATCACCTTCGTGAACGAGGCGGCCGAGGCGCTCTTCGGATACGGACCCGGCGCGATGCTGGGCCAAAACGTCGATCTCGTCGTTCCCGAACGGTTTCGCGCCAGCCACGCGGCGGGTTTGGCGCGCATCGCCCGCAACGAGCCCTCCCGGATGGCCGGTCGAACGATCGAGGTCACCGCCAGACGTTGCGACGGCAGCGAGTTTCCGGCCGAGTTCACGTTGTCGATCTGGAGAGACCGCTTCGGCCTCGGCTTCGGGGCGATCATGCGCGACATCTCGGAATGGCGCGCCCGCGACGAGCATCTGGTCAGGCTCGCGCATCACGACACGCTCACCGGATTGCCCAACCGCGCTTCCTTCGAAGAGACGCTCGACGCGAGGCTCGCCGCCGGTCAGGCCACGTGCGTCCTCATGCTCGACCTCGATGGATTCAAGGAGGTGAACGACAGCTGGGGGCACGGCACCGGTGATGCCGTCCTCCAAACCCTCGCCATCCGTCTGCCGGCCTGGCTCGATCAGGATGCGATCGTCGCCAGGTTCGGCGGCGACGAGTTCGCGGTGATGCTGCCGGGCGCCACCGATCCCCTGCAGGTCGCAGCCAGTGCCGCCGCGCTTCTCGACGCCTTCGCGGCACCGTTCTGCGTCTTAGGTCATACCTTCCACCTGGGCGCCAGCATCGGAGGCGCCATCAGCCCGACGCAGGGCCTGTCGGCAGGCGAGCTCGTCGGCAATGCGGACTTGGCGCTCTTTCGCGCGAAACAGGACGGCAAGCGTCGCTTCCGCTTGTTTCAGCCCGACATGCGGAGCGCGCTGCTTTCGCGACTGGCGCTGCAGTCGGAGTTGCGCAGGGCGGTCGCGGCCGGTGAGTTCGTGCTCCACTACCAACCGCAGGTGGCTCTGGATACCAGGCGCATCAACGGTGCGGAGGCCCTCCTGCGATGGCAGCACCCCGAACGCGGTCTACTGTTTCCGGGCGCCTTCCTGTCCCAGCTCGAGGAGCACCCCCTGGCACTCGAGGTCGGACGCTGGATCCTCGACGAAGCCTGCCGGCAGATGGCGGCTTGGCGCGACGCAGGGCTCCCGATCCGGAAAATGGGCGTCAACCTGTTTACCGCCCAGGTCCGGTCGGGGACGCTGACGTCGGATGTCGCCGACGCTCTCCAGCGGCACCGGCTGAGCCCGGAGATGCTGGAGCTGGAAATCACGGAAACGATCTTCCTGAAGGTCGACGAGCCTGTCCTCCGCCCGTTTCGCGACCTGCATCGTCGCGGAGTCGGCATTTCCTTCGACGATTTCGGCACCGGCTACGCCTCCTTGAGCTCGCTCAAGCGTTTCCCTCTGACCCGCCTTAAGATCGATCGCGGATTCGTCCGGGACCTGATGACCGATCAGCACGATGCGGCGATCGTGCGCTCCATCATCCAGATCGGGAACGACATCGGATTGGACATCATCGCAGAAGGAATCGAGACGTCGGACCAGGAGGCGCGGCTGCTCGTAATGGGCTGCAAGCAGGGTCAGGGATTCCTGTACGCCAAGGCGCTGCCGGCGGCCCGGTTCGAGGATCTTTTCCAAGGTCTCGGGCGCCTTGAGAAGATCGCGAGCTGATCGACGAGCAGGAAACCTGCAAGCGCGTTCGCGGAGCCCGTTCCGATCCGCGTGTCAGGTGGTCTGCCCGGCGCGGCGAGACGGGGGAGATGTCGGGCCGTTCCACTGTTCGCCCGGAAGCGGCCCGGCCAGGAATGACCGATTCCGGGCAGCTGCAGTCTGTGGCAAACGACGGGTTTCGGCCCTCAGGCCCGCCCCTCGACGAAGGCGCGCATCAGCACGTGCGCGATCGCCATAGCCGGTGGGGCGAAGAGGTTGTCCGGGTGGCGCCGCTCCAGCATCGCCAGCACCTCGGCGCGGTCGAACCAGCGGGCGTCGGCGAGCTCGGTCGGGTCGGTGACGATGGTCTCGTCCAGGGCTTCCGCCGTGCAGCCGATCATCAGCGAGGACGGGAACGGCCAGGGCTGCGAGGTGTGATAGCCGACCGCGCCGACCCGCACCCGCGTCTCCTCGTAGGATTCGCGCGCGACCGCGGCCTCGATCGTCTCGCCGGGCTCGAGGAAGCCGGCGAGGCACGAGTACATCCCCTCCTTGAAGTGCGGGCCGCGCCCGAGCAGGCAGCGTTCGCCGCGGCGGATCAGCATAATCACCACCGGGTCGGTGCGCGGGAAGTGATGGGCGGCGCAGGTCGGGCATTCGCGCCGGAAGCCGCCGGCGCGGACCAGGGTCTGCGTGCCGCAATTGGCGCAGAAGCGGTTGCGCGCGTGCCAGCCGAGCATCGACTTCGCGGTGGCGAGCAGGCCGAGCTCGTCCTGCGGCACGGCGCCCTCGGTGGCGATGGTGCGCAGGTCGAGCGTCCGGAAGCCGTCGCCGGCATAGGCCTCGGCCGCCTCCGGCGCCGCCACCGCCGCGAAGATCGGCCGCCCGTCGAGATGCCCGAGGAAGATCCGCTCCTGGGTGATCAGGGGGTTCGCGCGGACGCCGTCCTCGGCCTCCAGGATCGCGCTCCCGCCCCGAAGCACGAGCGCGTCGCCGGCCAGGAGCACCAGCCGGGTGCCCGGCGCGTCGGGGGGCGGCACCGCGTCCTCCGCCTGCTCCGAGGAATGGCGGACGAGCCGGCTCTGCGTGAAGCCCAGGGTGGCGAAGGGGTCGGTCATCGCCACCTCAGGCTGCTGCGAACAGGGCGCCGGCCCGCTCGGCGAGCTGCGCGCGGGCATGGTGCGGATACGGCTTTCTCGCCTCGAAGCCCCAGACCGGGCCGGGCCAGGCCGGATCCGACAGGAAGCGCCCGACCACGTGGACGTGGAGCTGCGCCACCACGTTGCCGAGCGTCGCGACGTTGACCTTGTCGGGCTTGGCCAGCGCCAGCATCACCCCGGTGGCGAGGTGGACCTCCCGCCACAGGGCGGCGGCATCCTCGGCGGCGAGATCGGTGAGCTCGCTCAAATTAGCCCGGCGCGGCACCAGGATCAGCCACGGGAAGCGGGAATCGTCCATCAGCAGGACGGAGCAGAGGCCGAGGTCGCCGACCGGCACGGTGTCGGCGGCGAGCCGGGAATCGAGAAGAAAATCGGTCATGCCGGGCGATGTAGCGCGGGCGCGCGTCCCGGCGCCATGCCCGCGCTCACGGGCCGCCGGCCCGAACCGGCCGGCGGCGTCGCGCTGTGCGCGATGTCACAGCGTCGGCTCGGTTCCCGCGCGGCCGACCGCGACGAGGTCGGCGTTGACGAGACCGTCGGCGTCGGTGCGCGCGAGCACCACGACGTCAGCGCCGGGCACGAGCAGAGCCCTCTCGCCCGGGGCGATCTGCGCCGTCGGCGTCCCGGGCGGGATGGTGAAGGACTTGCTGCCGCCGTCGTAGACCAGCTCGACCTGCCGCGGCGGATCGAGCGACAGGCCGCCGATCCAGCCCGCGGTGAGCCGCGCGTCGGGGGCCGCGTCCCAGGGCTTGGTGCCGGCCTCGAAGCCGCGCTCGGACGGCGAGTAGATCGCGACCTTGATCGGCTTCGGCTTGCCGTCGGCGCCGGGCACCGAGACGATGCTGACGTAGCTCTCCGGCTTGATGTCGCGGAGGCGGCCTGCGGTCGCGATGAACAGGCGCGTCTTCACGTTCATCAGGACGGTGACGGACCCGCCGGCCGCGCGCCGGATCGTCAGCGTGTCGGCGTCGCGGGCCTCGACGGTGCCCTGGTAGCGCGCGAAGGATTCCGCGGCCTGCGCCGCAACGGAGGTCGCACCCATCGCGAGCGCGATCAGACAAGCTCGGATCACTGTCGTCAGCCCCTCACTCGACCGGAATGGCCGGCGAGGCGCGAACGTCGGGCGAACGGTCGAGGTTCCCGCTTCGCGCGCGGCACACGCCGTCAGTGCGCCATCAGCATCGGCAGGTCGGCGTGGGCGAGCAGGTGGCTCGTCGGGCCGCCGAAGATCATCTGCCGCAGCCGGCTCTGGGTGTAGGCGCCCTTGATCAGCAGGTCGGAGCCGAACTCCTTCGCCTCGGCGAGGAAGGTCTCGCCCGGCGTCCGGCGCCCGGCGGGAAGCGCCTTGTGGTCGGCGGCCACGCCCTCGCAGGCGAGCGAGCGGGCGAGGTCCTCGGCGCTCGGGCCCGGCACCGTGCCGCCCTCGACGCTGAGCACCAGCACGCGGGAGGCGGCCCGCAGCAGCGGCATCGCGAAGGCGACGGCGCGCGCGGTCTCGGTCGAGCCGTTCCAGGCAACCAGGATCGCGTCGCCGAACCGGGTCGGCGGGGTCGGCGGCGCCACCAGGATCGGGCGGCCGCCCTCGAACAGCGCCGTCTCAAGGGTGGTCATGCGCGGCGTACCGTCGGCGGCGCCGGGGCGGCCGACGACGGTGGCCGAGAACAGGCGCGCGTACTGCCCGAGGAAGGCGTCGCCCGCCGGCACGTCCTGCCGCCAGCGATAGCGCGCGCCGGCGCCGGCGACGTTCTCGGGAACGCACAGGCCGTCGCGGGCGTGGCGCGGGATGCCGGCCCCGTCCATGAAGGCGACGAAGCGCCCGCCCGCCTCCTCGGCCTCGGCCCGGTCGGCCTCCTCGTCGCGCAGCCAGGTCATGCCGCCGACCATGTCGACGGGCACGTACTCGGCGAGCGCCGGCCGCAGCGACACGCCCTCGATCAGGCTGCCGAAGCGCTGTGCCACCAGGCGGGTCGTCTCCAGCACCGAGGGCAGGGCGTCGTGGAGCGCGATCGGCACCAGCAGGGTCTTCATCGCGTCGCCTCGCTCGGGTTCGCCATCACCGTCGCGACGCTAATGCGGATCGCCGCGGCGGGAAACTCGCAGCCGCCCGGCGCTCACACGGTTTTCGGTCTCGGAAGGGAATGGCGATCGGGATCGAGGCGGGCGCGGGCGAGGCGCGTCATCGGGCGCTCGACATGGCGGTGGACGAGCAGGGCCGCCACGACGCTCAGGGCCACCATCACGCCGAGCGCGACCCAGGGGCCGAGCCACGGCGCGAGGTCGGAGCGCGCGAGCGCCTCGCGCAGGCCGCGCAGGACGAAGGGATGGACGAGGTAGAGCGCGTAGGAGGCGTCGCCGAGCGCGGCCAGGGCGGACACGACGGGCGAGGGCGGCCGCGCCTGCGTCCGCCGGTGGCCGAGTGCCGCCGCCGCCACCAGGAAGGCCGCCGGGATGCCGAGGGCGAGCGGGCGCAGGAACCCGTCCGGGAATGGGCCGGTGCGCGCGACGAGCAAGAGCAGGCCGAACCCGGCGAGCGCCAGGCCGGCGCGCGCCGGCCCGCCCAGCCGCACGCCCTCGCCGCGTGCGAGCGCGATCAGGGCGCCGAGCCCGAATTCCAGCATCACCGGGTTCGACCAGAACGCCAGCGGCACGGCGTCCGGCTTCAGCCAGGCGCCCGCCAGCACGATCCCGACGAGGGCCGCCACGAGCCAGGCGACGCCGACCCGGCGACCCCAGCCGAGACCGAGCGCGAACAGCGCGTAGAACGCCATCTCGCAATTGAGCGTCCAGCCGAGGCCGTAGAGCGGCAGCACCGCGCCGTCCGGCCGCGCCGCGGGCCAGAACAGGAAGGAGGCGACGACCTGGCCGGCGTCCGGCGGTCCGCCGCTGCCGTTGAGGGCCGACGGCGCCGCCAGCCCGACCGCGAGGTAGAGCGCGGTGACCAGCCAGTACAGCGGCACCACCCGCGCGATCCGATGCGCCAGGAAGCGGCGCCGACCTCCGCTCTGCGCCGCATGGCGCCCGACCGCGTGCGGCGCCGCGGCGTGGACGATGATGAAGCCCGAGATCACGAAGAACACGTCGACGCCGCCCGCCCAGGGCAGCAGCCCGCTCGGGGCGAAGGCCGCGCCCGTCCGCTGCGCCAGCGCGGTCGCCTCGGCCTGCGCATGGTGCATCACGACGAGCAGCGCCGCGACCGCGCGCAGGATCTGCACTGACAAGATCTGGGTGGAGCGGGGCGTCAAGGCGGGGCCTCGAGACGGAAGGACGGCGAAAGGCATGGCGGCTGCCGCGGGGCGGATCAAGCGTCGCAGCCCGCGCGGCGGACGGCGCAAGGTCAGGCAAGACCAGAGGAACCATGCGCGATCGTCATCGTTGGTTCGATGAAGTGCTGTCGCCGTCCGTTTCGGTTGAAACCGGTATGGGCGATACAACTACGCCGGCTTGCACGCTCACCATTCATCGATCGAGGTTTTCAATGCTGAAGAAATACGCCGTCCTGTCCGCGCTCGCCTTCGCCGTCTCGACCCCGGCCATGGCCCAGGGCCTGAGCGATTTCCGTCTGCAGTCGCTGCAGGCGAACGCCTTCGAGATCCAGTCGAGCCAGATCGCGCTGTCGAAGTCCCGCAACCCGCAGATCCGGACCTACGCCCAGGAAGCGATCCGCGACCACCGTTCGGCCAACGTCGCCCTCGTCGGCGGTGACCGCAACTACGTCGCCGCGCAGGGCGGCGTGGTCGGCGGTCCGGTGGACGGCTTGATCGGCGCGCCGCTGGCGGTGGCCGGTGGCGCCGTCGGCGCGGCGACCGGCGCGGCCGCGGGCGTGGTCGGCGGGACGCTGAACGGCGGCCCGGTCGGCGGCCTCGAAGGTCTCGGCTCGGGCGCGCAGCGCGGCGCCGCAGCGGGCAGCCGCCTCGGCAACGCCGACGTCGATCAGACGGCCGGCACCACGGTGGTTCAGCCCAGCCCCGAGCAGCAGGCGATGCTGGCGGAGCTCTCCGCCACCCCGTCGGGCCCGCGCTTCGACCGCCTCTACGTGAGCCAGCAGGTCCAGGCGCACCGGATGACGATCGGCATGACCGAGACCTACGCCTCGTCCGGCCCGAACCCGGCGCTTCGCACCTACGCGCAGCAGGCCCTGCCGGTGCTGCAGCACCATTACGGCATGGCCCAGCGCCTGCCGGGCGCCCGCGACGCGATGTAATCGTCCGATCCCGCTCGGCGCCGACGCCGAGCGGGGCTCACGAGACAGGGCGGCAGGCGCGAGCCTGCCGCCCTTTTCGTTGGTCCGGGCTTTCGTCGGCCCTGGCCTTTCCGTTCCGATCGATCTCGGATCGAAAGGCGAGGCGGGTGCTCTCGAACCAAAGCACCCGCCTCGCCGGACGCGTCAGCTGCAGCTCATCATCGCGGAGGGGCGCAGCGGCTCGCCGCTCCGATCGACCGCCTGCGCGAAGTCCCCGGTCTCGGGATTGCGGACCAGAAGGTCGCCCGTGGCCACGCCGAAATGCGCACCGTGCAGCTTCAGGGTGCCGGCCTCGACCCGTTCCTTGATGAACGGGAAGGTCATCAGGTTCTCGAGGCTCTGGCTGACCATCGCGTGCTCGAGGCGGGTGAGGTATTCGGGCGCGCTCGAATCGCCGGCCTTCGCCTCGGCGGGCTCGACGAGGGAGACCCACTTGCCGATGAAGTTGCCCTTCGAGAGCGGCTTGGCCTTGTTGGCGTAGGCCTTGATGCCGCCGCAGCTGGCGTGGCCGAGCACGACGATGTTCTTGACCTCGAGGCCCTGCACCGCGAACTCGATCGCCGCCGAGGTGCCGTGATAGTCGCCGCCGGTCTCGTAGATCGGCACGATGGCGGCCACGTTGCGGATCACGAACAGCTCGCCGGGGCCGACGTCGAAGATCGCTTCCGGCGCGACCCGGCTGTCGCAGCAGCTGATCACCAGCGTCTCGGGCTCTTGGGCGGTCGCCAGCTCGGCGAAGCGCTTCCGCTCCGTGGGAAAGCGGCCGGAGAGGAAGGAACGGTAGCCGTCGGTGAGCGCGGTCGGAAACATGGGTCCTCCTGACAATCGAGAAATTCCGTCACGGAACGAGTGGCCTGAGCCCCCTGTTCCACGCTCAAGTTTGCTGCCAGGTCAGGATGATCGGGGCGTCTGGAACGTGTCCGGCGACGAGGCGCTCGGCGAGCTGACCGAGGCCGGCGGGCTCGATCCGCGCCTCGGTGGCGAGCAGCTCGGCCACCGTCCACCAGCGCGTGCCGTGCAGCGGGTTGTCCTCGGTCTCCATCAGGCGGCTGGTGTCGATCCGGTCGTCGGGCAGACGCACCAGGAAATAGCGCTCGCGTGCATCGCGCGACTGCCGGAACAGGTGGAACGGGCCGTCGCAGGCCGCGACCTGCGGGCCGATCGCGCAGTCGGCCCGGCCGATCTCCTCCGACAATTCGCGGCGGCAGGCCGTGACGTGGTCCTCGCCGGGCTCCAGCCCGCCGCCCGGCATGAACCAGAACCGCAGCGGCGTGCCGTCCGGCGCATGCGCGTGCACCGATTCGTACTCGATCAGCAGCAGCCGGTCGGCGGGATCGAACACCAGCGCGCGGGCGACGTGGCGGATGGCGGGGTTCGGGTCTCGGGTCTGTTCGCTCATGGCCCAGGTCGTTAGCAGACTTTGCGTGGCTCGCGGGATTCGGCCCGGTCGCCCCCTTGAAGCGGCGCCGGCATCCAGATCACCGCCGGCAGGCCGTGGGCGTCGCGCTCGGGCAGGTCCGGCAGCGGGCTCGCGCGGCCGAGGAGGATGTCGCGGGCGACGACGAGGCCGGCCATCGCGTCGAGGTGGTCGTCGGCACCGACGCCGCGCGGCCGTGCGCCGTGAACCAGCGTCTCCGGCAGCCCGGCGGCGACGAGGAGCGCCCGGCGCAGGTCCAGCCCGGCCTGCCGCTGCGGCCCCTTCTTGCCCGCCGCCAGCGCCCGGTCGCCATTGAGGCGGCGGAAGGCGATCTCGGGGTGGACCTCGTGCAGGCGCGCCGTCAGCGCCGGCCGCTCGCGCAGCAGGGCGTCCACCGCGCGGATGTAGCGGAAGATGTTGAAGCACTGGATCGAGGGCGCGAAGGGCGGCGCGCTGCCCGCGCGCGACAACGCCTTGGCGGTCTCGTAGTCGTCGGCGAAGATCGCCGCGCGCGGCGGCACCGGGAACACGCTCGACCGGCCGGCGCCGAGATAGGCGCGTGCGGCCCGGTCGGCCGCCCGGCCTCCGCCCGTCGCGCGGTCCGGCAGTCCGATCGGTACGTCGATGCCGACCGAGACCGGCGCTTCCGGTCCGTCGAGGCACTCGGCGACGGTGGAAAACAGGGCCGCGCGGTGGCGGCCGGGATCGTCGAGGTCGAGCAGCACGCCGGCCCAGGCGCCGCGGCAGCCGTCGAGTCCCGCGATCCAGCGCGCCATTCCCGCTCCTTGTCTCGCCGTCCGGAGAACGCTATCGGCGCTTCTGTCTTACGGACGTCGCCCCGCCGACGGAAAGATGCCGCCATGACCGAGATCCGTCCGCGTCGCAGCGTGCTGTCCCTGCCGGGCTCGAACCCGCAGGCCCTGGAGGCGGCTCGCACCCTGCCGGTCGACGCGGTGCTGCTCGATCTGGAGCAGACCGTCCCGCCCGAGGCCAAGGACGCCGCCCGCAAGACGGTGGCCGCCGCGGTGACGGGCCGTCCCTACGGTCATCGCGAGGTGGTGGTCCGCATCAACGCGCTCGATTCGGCCCACGGCGAGGCCGACCTCGCGGCGATCGCCGCGGCCGGCCCCGACGCGATCCTGGTGCCGAAGGTGAGCGGCCCCGACGCCCTGGTGGCCGTCGGCGCCCGCTTGAGGCGCCTCGGCGCGGCGCCGGCGCTGCGGATCTGGGCGATGATCGAGAGCCCCCTCGCGGTGCTACAGGTCGGCGCGATCGCCAGCGCCGCGCGCGACGTCGACACCCGCCTGTCCTGCCTCGTGGTCGGCACCGACGACCTCGCCGCGGCGACCCGGATCCGTCGCGGCGTCCCCGGCCGCCCGGCGCTGATGCCGCTGCTGATGAGCGTCGTCGCCGCGGCCCGCGCCTACGAGATCGACGTCATCGACGGCGTGTTCGAGGCGACCGCCGACGAGGCCGGCTTCCGCGCCGAGGCCGAGCAGGCCCGCGACGGCGGCTTCGACGGCAAGGTGCTGATCGATCCCGCGCAGATCGCCGCCGCCAACGCGGTGTTCGGCCCGGGCCCGGATGCGGTCGCGCAGGCGCGTGCGGCGATCGCCGCCTTCGCCGCGCCGGCCGCCCGCGAGCGCGGCACGGCCGCGTTTCGGGGCCGAACGATCGACCGATCCCATGCCGACGAGGCCCACCGCATCGTCGCCCTGGCCGACGCCATCGCGGCGCGCCGGCCGTGAGCGACGCGCTGCCCGAAGTCGGCATCCGCGGGCTCGATCCGCGGCTGGCGGGGTGGGGGTTTCCGCGATGGGGCTCGGCCCAGGCCGCCGGCCTCGACCTCCATGCCTGCCTCGACGCGGCACTCGACCTCGCGCCGCAGGGGCCGCCGGCGCTGATCCCCGCCGGCTTCACGGTGCTGATCCGGGAGGCCGGCTGGTGCGGGCTGATCTTCCCCCGGTCCGGCCTCGGCCATCGCGCCGGGCTGGTGCTCGGCAACGGCACCGGGGTGATCGATGCCGACTACGAGGGCCCGCTGATGATCTCGGCCTGGAACCGCAACCCGGCGGGCGACCCGATCCGGATCGCGCCGGGCGAGCGCATCGCGCAACTGGTGTTCACGCGGGTCGCGCGGCCGCGGCTGGTCGTGACCGACGCGGATGAGCCGGCATCGGCGCGGGGCGTCGGCGGGTTCGGGTCGAGCGGCCGGTGACGAGGCCGAAGGATCGCGCCTCTTCTCCCTCCCCCCTCTGCGGGGGAGGGTGGGCCTCGCATCAGCGAGGGTCGGGAGAGGGGAGCGACCTCTCCGGATAGCGCGCTCCCCTCTCCCGACCCGCTTCGCGGGCCACCCTCCCCCGCAGAGGGGGGAGGGAAGTGAGCGCGGTCAGCCGAAAGCCCCGCGCTGCGTCTACTCCGCCGCCGCCTTCGTCGCGACGCATCCCTCCTCGGGCAGGCCGAAGCGGCCGATCGTGTCCTGCAGGCGCAGGGCCGCGTTGATCAGCGCCATGTGCGAGAAGCCCTGCGGGGTATTGCCGCGCTGCTCGCCGCTCTCCGGGTCGATCATCTCGGCGAACAGCCCGACGTCGTTGCCGCGCGCCAGCAGGCGCTCGAACGCCGCCTTGGCCTCGCCGGTGCGGCCGTCGAGCGCCAGGCAGCCGACGCGCCAGAAGGCGCAGGCGGTGAACGTGCCCTCGTCGCCCGCGAGACCGTCGTCCATGCGGTAGCGGTAGATCAGGTCGCCGACGCCGAGCTCAGCCTCGATCGCGGCCAGCGTCTTGCGCAGGCGCGGGTCGCTCGGGTCGATCGCGCCGAACAACGCCACGCGCAGCACCGCCGCGTCGAGGTGGTGCGAGCCGTAGGCGCCGGTGAAGGCCTGCCGCTCCTCGTTCCAGGCCTTCTCCAGGTAGTCGGCGCGGATCTCGGCGGCGATCCGCTCCCAGGTCTCGATCTTCTCCGGCGGCACGCCCTCGATGTTGCGGCCGATCCGGGCGGCGTCGTTCAGCGCCACCCAGAGCATCGCCTTGGTGTGGAGCTGGTGGCGCGGGCCGGTGCGCAGCTCCCAGATGCCGTCGTCGGCCTCGTCGCGGCAGGCGATGGCGCGGCGGGTGAGGTTGTCGAGCACCTCGGGCAGGCGGTCGTGGACCTTCTCCGGCGGGTCGTACTCGACCGCTTCGAGGAAGACGCAGAGCGCGCGCACCAGCTCGCCGTAGATGTCGTGCTGGTCCTGGCCCTCGGCGGCGTTGCCGATCAGCGGCGGCCCGACGTCGCGCCAGCCGGAGAGGTGGTCGAGCTCCTCCTCCGGCGGCATCGCCTCGGCGATGCCGTAGAGCAGCTTGGTGTCGCGGCCGAAGCTGCCGTCCGCCTCGCGCAGGAAGCGCAAGAACTCCGAGGCCTCGCGGACGTAGCCGAGCATCACGAAGGCGGTGACGGTGAAGGTCGCGTCCCGCATCCAGGTGAAGCGGTAATCGTAGTTGCGGTTGCCCGGAACCGCCTCGGGCAGGCCGGCGGTGGCCGCCGCGACGATGGCGCCCGACGGCGAGTAGGTCAGCAGCTTCAAGCACAGGGCCGAGCGCAGCACCGCGTCGCGATAGGGGCCGTGATAGGTGCACCGCTCGCTCCAGCGCCGCCAGTAGTCGATCGTCGCCGCGACCCGGCGCTCGGCGCCGGCGAAATCGTCGATCGCGGCCCGCTCCCCGTCCTCGCCGTGGGTGAGGACGAGGTAGGCGGTCTCGCCCGCCGCGATCGCGAACCGGCTCACCGCGACCGCGCCGTCGAGCCTCGGCTCGGGCGCGGCGTTGACGCGGAGCCGCTGCTTGCCGGCCTCGAACAGCACCGTCGCGCCGTCAACGATCGGGATGCCGTCGCAGCGGGCGTAGTCGAAGGTCGGGTGCACCAGGAAGCGCCCGGCGACGTGGCCGTCGATGCAGGTGAGCAGGCGGATCAGGCGGCTCTCGCCCTCGCCGTCGGGCCCTTCCTCGGGCTCGGGGGTCGGCGGGTTGACCGGCATCACGTCGACCAGCCGGGCGCTGCCGGTCTCGGTGACGAAGGTCGTCTCCAGCACGTTGGTCTCGGGCAGGTAGCGGCGCGAGGTCGAGCGCAGGCCCTCGAACGCGATCCGGCAGGAGCCGCCCTTGTCGTCGTCGAGCAGCGCGAGGAACAGGGCCGGCGAATCGTGACGCGGCCAGCACAGCCAGTCGACCGAGCCGTCGCGGGCGATCAGCGCGGTCGAGTGGGTGTCGCCGATGACGGCGTAGTCTTCGATGGGCTTGTACAAGGCGATGCGTTTCCCGGAGGCTCGACCCGTTCTAACGCGTCGCCTCCCCGGTTCGACCGTGCCTGACGAAATGTCACATAGGTTTATGTCCCGGCGTGGAATTCGGCGACGTGCTCGGCGACGATCGCGTCGAACGAGGCGTCGGTGGTGAAGCCGAGGTCGAGCGCGCGTTCGGTGGCGAAGGCCTCGGGCCAGGTCTCGATGATGCGGGCGACGGCCGGATCGGGCTCGCGGCGGATCAGGGCGACCGCCTTGTCACCGCCGACCTTGCGCAGGGCCTCGATCTCCTCGGCCACGGTGGCCGACACCCCCGGCAGCGTCAGCGCGCGCCGCAGCCCGAGGCGGGCGAGGTCGAGCCCGGCCGCGTGCAGCAGGAAGCCGATCGCGGCCGAGGGGCTCGCGAACCAGTGGCGCACGGTCTCGGGCACCGGCAGGATCGCCGGCTGGCCGGCCAGCGGCTCGCGGATGATGCCGGAGAAGAACCCCGACGCCGCCTTGTTCGGCTTGCCCGGGCGCACGCAGATCGTCGGCAGGCGCAAGGCGATGCCGTCGAGGAAGCCGCGGCGGGAATAGTCGGCGAGCAGCAACTCGCCCATCGCCTTCTGGGTGCCGTAGGAGGAGGCCGGCGTGACGATCCAGTCGTCGCCGATCACCGGTGGCAGCGGCGGCCCGAACACCGCGAGCGAGGAGGTGAACACCACCTTCGGCCGGTAGCCGTCGGCCAGGTGCGCGCGGCGGATCGCGTCGAGCAGCAAGCGGGTGCCGTCGAGGTTGACCCGATAGCCGAGCTCGAGGTTCGCCTCCGCCTCGCCCGAGACGACGGCTGCGAGGTGGAAGACGAGGCCGGGCCGCCCGGCGATGGCGGCGTCGGCCGCGTCCGGCGCGGTGAGGTCGGCGGCCTCGGTGCGGACGTTGCCGGCGAAGCCCGCGGGCGCGTCGGGCTGGACCACGTCGATCAGGGTCAGCGCGTCGAGCGGCGCGCCGCCGACGGCGCCGGACGCGACCAGGGCCTTGGTGAGCCGGCGGCCGATCATGCCGGCGGCGCCGAGGATCAGGGCGTGCATGGGAAGCTCCTTGGTCGGCATGTTCGGCCGCGATCGATCTGCGTTGCCCTACCGGCTCCCCCCCCGTACCCAAGTCGGGCCTGCCCGACTTGGGTACACGACTTGGGCACACAAGGTGCGGATCTCGGGCAAGCCCGAGATCCGTCGGGGGGAGGGAAGGCGCGACGAGACTTTCGAAGGCGGTCAGGGGAAGCGCGTCGAGCGGAGGGCCGCCGCCGGCGCCGGACGCGACCAGGGCCTTGGTGAGCCGGCGGCCGATCATGCCGGGGGCGCCGTGTATCAGGGCGTGCATGGGAAGCTCCTTGGTCGGCCTGTTCGGCCGCGATCGATCTGCGTTGCCCTACCGGCTCCCACCCCGTACCCAAGTCGGGCCTGCCCGACTTGGGTACACGACTTGGGCACACAAGGTGCGGATCTCGGGCAAGCCCGAGATCCGTCGGGGGGAGG